>DASPJI010000077.1:0-6901 GCA_035628695.1 Thermoanaerobaculia bacterium
TACCACCACCTCATGGAGCACTGGGACTGGCGGGACACCGGCATCCCACGCGCCGCCCTTGCGGATATCATGCGCTCCAAACCGGATGGAGCCCGTCATGAAGAGCCTCGTTCTCGCCCTGTGCCTGGCCATGGCGTCCCCCATGGCGGGGCAGCCACGGCTGCTGACGCCCGACGACGTCTATCACCTGAAAACCGTAAGAGAGCCCCAGGTCAGCCCCGACGGGCGGTGGGTGGCCTACACCGTGGAGCGGCTCGACCGGGATGAGGACACCCTCGACCGCGACGTCTGGATGGTGCCGTATGCCGGCGGCGAGCCGGTGCGCCTCACGGCGAGCCCCAAGAGCGAGCGCAGCCCCCGCTTCTCGCCGGACGGCCGCTATCTCGCCTTCCTCTCCTCCCGCGAGGGGGAGAAGAGCCAGGTCTGGCTCCTCGACCGCCGGGGCGGCGACGCCGTCCGCCTGACCGACTACAAGGCGGACGTCGCCGAGCTCGCCTGGTCGCCCGACGGCAAGCGCCTGGCCCTGGTGGTCTCCGACGTCGACCCGGACGAGGAGCAGGACGAGGGGGAGGACGGGGAGGAGAAGGAGGACAGGCCCAAGCCGATCGTCATCCGGCGCCTCCAATTCAAGCGCGACGGCGAGGGCTACCTGCGGGAGATCCGCAGCCACCTCTACGTTTTCGACGTCACGTCCAAGACCTCGACCCAGGTCACCTCGGGTCCCTATGACCAGAGCGAGCCGGTCTGGTCGCCGGACGGGCAGTGGATCGCCTTCACCAGCAACCGGTCCACGCCGGACCCGGACGCCAACGAGAACACCGACGTTTTCGTGGTCGCCGCCAAGGCCGGCGCGACGCCGCGGCCGGTGACCACCTCCCCCGGCGGCGATTCCCAACCCGCCTTCAGCCCCGACGGCCGGCTTCTCGCCTACGTGGCCGGCGGCGACCCTGGCGATCTCTGGTACGGCGCGAGCCACGTGGCCGTGGTGCCGGTGGCCGGGGGACCTTCCAAGCCCCTGACGCAGTCGCTGGACCGCAACGTCCAGTCCCCGCTCTTCTCCCCGGACGGCCGGCACGTCCTCTTCCTGGTGGAGGATGGCGGCAACCAGCACGTGGCCCGGGTGCCGGTGGCGGGCGGCGCGGTGGAGCGGGTGGTGGCCGGAGAGCGAGAGGTGGAGGCCTTCGACGTCGGGCCGAAGGGGGAGCTCGCGGTGCTCGAGTCGTCGCCCCACCAGCCGGCCGAGATCTCGGCTGCCGAAACGGCTGCGGTCGGCGGAGCGCCGCGTCGCCTCACCCGGGTCAACGACGCCTTTCTCGCCGGCATCCGACTGGGCTCGGTGCGGCGCTACAAGGCGAAGAGCGCCGACGGCACCCCAGTCGACGCCTTCCTCACTCTGCCACCGGACGCGCCGCAGGGCCGGCGCCTGCCGACGGTGCTGCGCATCCATGGCGGGCCGACGGCGCAGTACAGCACCGGCTTCAAGCTGGAGTGGCAGATCCTGGCCGCCCGCGGCTATGCCGTGATCGGCTCGAACCCCCGCGGCTCGACCGGCTACGGCCGCGACTTCTCCCGCGCCATCTGGGCGGACTGGGGGAACAAGGATTTCCAGGACGTCATGGCGGCGGTGGACGAAGCGGTCGCCATGGGCGTCGCCGATCCGGACCGGCTAGGGGTGGGGGGCTGGAGCTACGGCGGCATCCTCACCAACTACGTGATCGTGCAGACTGACCGCTTCAAGGCGGCGATCTCGGGGGCGAGCGAGGTCAACTACCTCTCGAACTACGGCACCGACCACTACCAGTACGCCTGGGAGACCGAGCTCGGGCTGCCGTGGAGGAACACCGAGCTCTGGATCCGCCTCTCCCCCTGGTTCCGGGTGGAGAAAGCGGTGACGCCCACCCTCTTCGTCTGTAGCGGGGACGACGTCAACGTCCCCTGCCTCAACTCCGAGCAGTTCTACCAGGCCATGCGCCGCCTGGGCCGCGACACCGAGCTGGTCATCTACCCCGGCCAGACCCACGCGGTCCGCCGCCCCAGCTTCCAGAAGGACCGCTTCGAGCGCTACATCGCCTGGTACGACAAGTACCTGAAGCCCGAGGGGGCGAAGGCGGCGGCCGGGAGATAGCCCATGAACAGCCTGGTCCTGCTGGTCATTCGACGAGCGGGCCGTCGCGGGCGATCCGCCGGAGTCCGGGAAGGGGAACTGAGCGGCGGCGGTTTACAATCCCGTCATGGATGATCTGATCGCCATACTCATCGCCGCCGCCTTCTTCGTCGTCTTCTATCTGTTCGTCAAAGCCAAGGAGCGGCGGGAGAGGGACCCGGGCATCAGCCTCTTCGGCGGGGAGCCGACCGACCCCCCGCCTCCTGAAGAGCGTCAATAGTTCTTGGCGAAGATCGCCGTCTCCTTCTTCTCCCCGCCACAGACCACGCAGCGGTCGAAGCCGCCGTCCGGCACCTCGTCGAGAGGGATGCAGCGGATGGTGACTTTGAGCTGCTCCTTCACCTTCGTCTCGCAGTCGGCGCTGCCGCACCAGGGGGAGACGGCGAAGCCGCCGTGGATCTCGGGTTTGTCGGCGTTCTTCGCGGTGAAGAAGCCGGTGAACTCGTTCCAGTCGCCGATCGGCCGCATGTGCTGCGCCCGGAACTCCTTCGCCTTCGCCAGCAGCCCCGCCTGGATCTCCTCCAGCACCCGCGCCACCGTCGCCGCCAGCTCGGCCCGGGGCACCGCCTGCGTCTGGTTGACCGCCTGGTCGCGCCGCGCGAAGGAGACGACGCCGCTGTCGACGTCGCGGGGGCCGATCTCGAGGCGGATGGGGATCCCCTTCTTGACCCAGTCCCACTTCTTCTGGCCGCCGCGGATGTCGCGGCTGTCCACCTCCACCTCCACCGGCCGGTTGCCGTAGAAGGTGCGGCGCAGCTCGGCGGCGATCTCGGCGACGTAGTCCAGCACCTTCTGCCGGGAGTCGTCGCGCAGGATCGGCAACACGACCACGTGCGCGGGCGCCACCCGCGGCGGCACCACGAAGCCGTTGTCGTCGCTGTGGGTCATGATGACGCCGCCGATCATGCGGGTGGACGTCCCCCAGGAGGTGGTCCAGGCGTACTCCTCGGTGCCGGCCTGCGACTGGAACTTGATGCCGCTCGCCTTGGCGAAGTTCTGGCCCAGGAAGTGGGAGGTCCCGGCCTGCAGCGCCTTGCGGTCCTGCATCATCGCCTCGATGGTGAAGGTCTCGTCGGCGCCGGGGAAGCGCTCGCTCTCGGTCTTGCGGCCGCGGATCACCGGCACGGCGAGGTAGTCCTCTGAGAAGTCGCGGTAGACGTCGAGCATCTTCCGGGTCTCCTCCATCGCCTCCTCGGCGGTCTCATGGGCGGTGTGCCCCTCCTGCCAGAGGAACTCGGCGGTGCGCAGGAACATCCGGGTGCGCAGCTCCCAACGCACCACGTTGCACCACTGGTTGATCAGCAGCGGCAGGTCGCGGTAGCTCTGCACCCACTTGGCGAACATCTCGCCGATGATCGTCTCGGAGGTGGGCCGGACGATGAGCGGCTCCTCGAGCCTGGCCTCCGGATCGACCACCAGCTCGCCCTTCTCGTCCTGGATGAGCCGGTAGTGGGTCACCACCGCGCACTCCTTGGCGAAGCCCTGGACGTGCTCGGCCTCCTTCTCCAGGAAGGACTTGGGGATGAACAGCGGGAAGTAGGCGTTGCGGTGCCCCGTCGCCTTGAACATCGCGTCCATCTCGCGCTGGATGTTCTCCCACAGGGTGTAGCCCCAGGGCTTGATGACCATGCAGCCGCGGACCGGCGAGCTCTCGGCCAGGTCGGCGGCGCGGATGATCTGCTGGTACCACTCGGCGTAGTCCTCGGCGCGAGTGGGGGTGATCGCAGTGGTTTCTTCTTTTGCCATGTTCGGGGTTCCGGCCTGACGGAGGTCCGGGCCGCGCATCATATCCCAGAGGAGAGTGGGGGCAAAGTTCTCTCCAGGCAAACCGCGCGCGGCGTCTGGACAGAATCGAAATGACGGAGTATCGTCATCGCGATCTCTCTGGACGCTTCAGTGGTCTTCTACGCCGATCTCCACGTCCACTCCCGGTACTCCCGGGCCACGAGCCGCGACGCGGACCTCGAGCACCTGGCGCTGTGGGCGCGGCGGAAGGGGATCACCGTCGTGGGGACCGGCGACTTCACCCATCCGGCGTGGTTGGAGGAGATCCGGACGAAGCTGGTCCCTGCCGAGCCCGGGCTGTTCCGGCTCCGCCCCGAGATCGAGCGCGAGGTGGAGCGGGAGCTGCCGCCGTCCTGCCGCGGGCCGGTCCGCTTCCTCCTCGAGGTGGAGATCTCCACCATCTACAAGAAGGGGGACCGCACCCGGAAGGTCCATCATCTGCTCTATGCCTCCAACCTGGAGACGGTCGCCCGCATGCGGGAGAGGCTCGGCGCCATCGGCAACCTCAACGCCGACGGCCGCCCCATCCTGGGCCTCGACTCCCGGCACCTGCTGGAGATCACCCTGGAGAGCGGGCCGGACGCCTACCTGATCCCGGCGCACGTCTGGACCCCCTGGTTCGCCGTCCTGGGGTCGAAGTCCGGCTTCGACTCGGTGGAGGAGTGCTACGGGGATCTCGCGCCGCACATCTTCGCCGTGGAGACGGGGCTCTCCTCCGATCCGCCGATGAACTGGCGGGTCTCCCGTCTCGACCGCTTCACCCTGATCAGCAACTCGGACGCCCACTCGCCCCCCATGCTGGGGCGCGAGGCGTGCGCCTTCGCCACGGACCTGGACTACTTCGCCATCCGCCGGGCGCTGGAGACCGGCGAGGGGTACCGCGGGACGGTCGAGTTCTTCCCGGAGGAGGGCAAGTACCACCTGGACGGCCACCGCGCCTGCAACGTGCGGCTGGAGCCGGCCGCGACGCGGAGCTGCCAGGGGCTCTGTCCGGCGTGCGGCAAGCCGTTGACCGTCGGGGTGATGCACCGGGTGGAGGAGCTGGCGGACCGGGCCGGGCCAATCGATGGAAACACCGGCCGGCCGCGGACGGACCCGTTCCGCTCCCTGGTGCCGTTGCCGGAGATCCTGGCGGAGATCCGCGGCGTGGGCGCCAAGTCGCGCTCGGTGGAGCAGGCCTTCTCGCAGGTGGTGGCCCGGCTCGGCCCGGAGCTCGACATCCTGGAGCGGCTCCCGCTCGAAGAGGTGGCCCGAAGCGGGGACCCGCTGCTGCCGGAGGCGATCGAGCGACTGCGGGCGGGCAAGGTCCGCCGCGAGTCCGGGTACGACGGCGAGTACGGGGTGATCCGGTTGTTCGATCCCGGTGAGATCAGGGGGCGGTCGGTGGTGGCGCCGCTGTTCGGCCCTCACCCGTCGTCCGGAGGCCCTCACCCCCCGACCCCCTCTCCCGCCTCCCCGCCCCCCTCCCCGGGAGAGGGGGAGGAGGGCTTCTGCTCAAGACAGAATGTAGGGGAGCAGGCATCCGTGGGCGGTGCCCTCCTCGACGGTCTCGACCCCGAGCAGCGGGCCGCGGCGGAGGCCCTGGACGGGCCTCTCCTCATCCTCGCGGGGCCGGGTACGGGGAAGACCCGGACGCTCACCCACCGTCTGGCCCATCTGATCTCCGAACGCGGCGTCGATCCCGGGCGGTGCCTGGCCGTCACGTTCAGCCGCCGGGCCGCCGCGGAGATGGAGGAGCGCCTGGCGGCTCTCGTGCCCGCCGCGGCCGGGCACCTCGTCGTCGCCACGTTCCATGGCCTGGGGCTCCGGCTGCTGCGCGAATTCGGCCTTGAGCGGGACGTCCGTGTCGCCCTGCCCGCCGAGCGGGAGGAGATCGTCCGCGAGCTGTTCGACATCTCTCCTTCCAGGGCCGGCAGGCTCCTGGAGGAGATGGGGGAGGTCCGGCGCCGCCAGGGGATCGATCCCGCCGCGGAGGTGGAGTGCCCGCCGGAGCTGGCCGGCCGGATCGTCCTCTACGAGGAGGCCCTGGAGCGCCGGAGCCTGCTGGACTTCGACGACCTGCTGCTCCGGCCGCTGAGATCCCTCCGGGAGCGGCCCGACCTGGCGGCGGCCTGCCGGGAGCGCTTCGGCTGGATCTCGATCGACGAGTACCAGGACATCGACCCGCTCCAGTATTCCCTCGTCCGCCAGCTCGCGCCTCCCACCGGCAACGTCTGCGCCATCGGCGACCCGGACCAGTCCATCTATGGCTTCCGGGGTGCGGACGTCGGTTTCTTCCTCCGCTTCCGGGAGGACTTCCCCGGCGCCCGCCTGGTCCAACTCACGCGGAACTATCGCTCGACCCACCGGGTGGTGGAGGCGGCCTGCCAGGCGATCCGTCCGGGGAGCCTGGTGCCGGGGCGGCGGCTGGTGGCGGTCCGGGATGGGCAGGGGGAGCCTCTGGTCGTGCAGCGGGCGGCGAGCGAGAGGGCCGAGGCCGAGCTGGTGGTCCACACTCTGGAAAGGCTCCTGGGCGGCACCTCCTCCTTCTCCTTCGACAGCGGCCGGGTGGGCTACGGCGACGCGCCCGCCCTGTCATTCGGCGACGTGGCCATCCTCTACCGGACCGATACCCAGGCGGCGCCCCTGGCCGAAGCCCTGGGCCGCGCCGGCATCCCCTTCCAGAAGCGCTCCCACCGGCCGCTGTCCGAGCAGCCGGGGGTGCGCGAGCTGCTTTCGGCCATGGAAGCGCTCCGGGAGGGCTCGGGGCCGGGCGGGGTGGAGGCCCTCCTCGATCGGGCGGCAGGTTCGGATAAGGGAGCCGTGGCCGACCTGCTCCGGCCGCTGGCGATCCGCTGCGGGGAGGATCTGGACGGTTTCCTGGCCGAAGTGGCGCTGGGTGGAGAGGTGGACACCTGGGACCCGCGGGCGGAGCGGGTCTCGCTGCTCACCCTCCACGCGGCCAAGGGTCTG
>DASPJI010000078.1:0-4479 GCA_035628695.1 Thermoanaerobaculia bacterium
CGGTCGGATCTTCCTCGCTCAGGAAGTCGTGGAAGATCTCGGAGACGTCCACGTACTGGATCGGCTCGTCGCGCTCGACCGGGGTGCCGCGGCGGGCGGCGTAGGCCAGCGCGATCTCACGCACCAGGTTTTCGAGGCTGATCGAGTCGGCGCAGAGGGCAGGGAGGTCGAGAAGCAGGCGGAGGCCGTCCGTGGAGCCAGGGGCGTCCGGGACGAGCCGCGCGCGCAGTGGTGACCGGCCGTCGCCGTCGAAGGGCGCGAGCGGTTCCGCCGCCGCGTCGAGCACGACCTGGAGCGGCAGGGCGAGACCCGGGACCGGGCGCAGGACCGTGCGGAGCACCTCGTGTCGCAGCACGACGTCCTCGAGGGCGCGGGATAGGGCCGGAGTGTCTACCGCGCCGGTGAGGCGGACCCTGCACTCCGCCTGATAGGTGCCGCCGCCGCCCTGCCAGACCCGCCACAGGTGTTCCTGCTGAGGGGAGAGCCGGAAGCCGGTCAGGTTCTCACTCGCCATGCTCGGCCTCCTGCCGTGCTCCAGAGGCGGCGTGGGTACCGGCGAGAGTCGGCTCCCCGGACGGCGCCGGGACGCCCCGCCGGCGCAGCCGCTTGAACTTCTCGGCGCGCACGCTGCCCATCTCCTCCTGGCTGGCGGTCCGCCGCTCCCGGTCCACTCGGGTGAGCTCGTCGATGAGCTCGCTCAGCCGCAGGGCCGGCTGCTCGGCGACCTGGCGCAACACCACCTCGAAGTCGTCGAGTAGCCGCTCGGCGCTGGCCGGCCTGAACAGGTCGGTGCTGTAGGTGAGGGAGGTCCCCAGCCCTTCCTCCCGCAGCCAGGCGTTCAGCGTCAGATCGAACTGCGCCCGGGTCTCGCCCCCTTCGGATCGCAGCGGGTGGACGGCCATCCCGGGTACCTCCAGGGTCTCCAGGCGGGGCTCGTCGAAGGTGAAGGCGACCTGGACGAGCGGGTGGTGCGCCAGGCCGCGCTCCAGCCCGAGCTCGTCAACCAGGGCCTCGAAGGGGAGATCCTGATGCAGGGACGCCTCGAGAGTGGTGGCGCGAACCTGCTGCAGCAGCTCGCGGAAGCTCGGGTCACCGGACATCTCGGCGCGCAGGGGGAGCAGGTTCACAAAGCACCCGATGAGCTCCTCGACCTCCGGATGACTGCGCCCGGCGATGGGGGTGCCCACCAGCAGGTCGCGCCGGCCGGAGCGTTGCGCGAGCAGGACATCGAAGGCGGCGAGGAGAGTCATGAACAGGGTCGCCCCTTCATGCCGGCCGAGCTCGCGCAGCCGCTCCGCCAACGCGCCGGGGAGGAGACGGTACACGCGCCGTCCCCGCTGGCTGGTGACCGCCGGTCGCGGCCGATCGGTCGGCAGCTCGAGGACCGTCGGGGCGCCGGTGAGGCGGCGCCGCCAGTCGGCGAGCTGCGCGGCGAGAACGTCGCCGCGCAGCCAGGCGCGCTGCCAGACCGCATGGTCCGCCACCTGCACCGGCAGCTCCGGGAGCGGCGACGGACGCCCGGCGGTCCGGTAGAGCTCCACCAGGTCGCGGATCAGCACCCTCATCGACCAGCCGTCGCTGATGACGTGGTGCAGGGTGAGCAGCAGGGCGCTGGCTCCCGGCTCCAGGGGAAGGAGGGTGACGCGCAGGAGCGGCCCGCGTGCGAGGTTGAAGGGGATCTCTCCTTCCTCGCGCGCCAGACGCTCGAGCTCCGCGGTGCGCGCGGGGTCCGGCACCGCCTGCAGATCGATCACCGGCAAGGCGACGGACCTCGACGGCGCGATCACCTGCGCCGGCTCGTCCCCGATGAGGGCGAAGGTGGTGCGCAATGCCTCGTGACGGCGCACGATCTCGCCGAGGCACAGCTCCAGCACCCCGGGGTGCAGCGGCCCTTCGACACGTAGAGCCACCGGTATGTTGTATAGCGGGCTGCCCGGCTCGAGCTGGTCGATGAACCAGAGGCGCCGCTGAGCGAACGAGAGAGGGAGGGGCCCGCCCCTGGGGGCCGGGACCAGGGGCGGAGCCGACGGGACCGCGCCGGTGCGTCGTAAGGTCTCGATCCGTGCCGCGAAGTCCGACAAGATCGGGGCCTCGAAGACATCGCGGAGCGGTATCTCGACGTCGAAGGCACTCCGCAGACGCGACATCACCTGTGTCGCCAGCAGCGAATGACCACCCAACTCGAAGAACGAGTCGGCCGTCCCGACCCGCTCGAGACCCAGGAGCTCGGCCCAGATCCCCGCGAGGATCTCTTCGACCTGCGTGCGCGGCGCCCGCCAGGTCTCCTCGGTGCTCTGCCTTTCCGGCGCCGGCAGGGCCTTCCGGTCCACCTTGCCGTTCGGGGTGAGCGGCAGTGCCGGGAGGACGATGAACGCCGCCGGCACCATATAGGCGGGGAGTCGCTCGCGAAGGAAGTCACGGAGCTCATCGTCCGCCGGTGGCTCGTCCGCCGGTACCCAATAAGCCACCAGCCGGCGGTCACCGGGACGGTCCTCCCGCACCAGCACGGTCGCCTCCCGCACCTGCGGGTGCTGGGCCAGCCTCGCCTCGATCTCGCCCAGCTCGATCCGCAGACCGCGCAGCTTCACCTGGTGGTCCAGACGTCCCTGGAAGTCGATGTCGCCGTCCGGCAGATAGCGCACCAGATCGCCCGTCCGGTAGATCCGGGCCCCGGGCTTTTCGGGACCGGCGAACGGGTCCGGCACGAACTTCTCCGCCGTCAGGTCCGGCCTCCCCAAATAGCCTCGCGCCAAGCCGATGCCAGCGACGAAGAGCTCGCCCAGGACGCCGATGGGGACTGGGTTGAAGTCCCGGTCCAGGACATGGATGCGCGTGTTGTCGATGGGGCGGCCGATGGTGGGGATCCCCCGGCGTTCCCCTTCCGGCGGCACCTCCACCACCGTCGAGGTGACCGTGTATTCGGCCGGGCCATAGTGGTTCATCAGCCGGAAGCCGGCCTCCGGCCGCGGGCCGCGGCGCAGGCGGTCGCCGCCGATGATCAGCGCCCGCACCACCAGATCCAGCGACGGCGGGATCTCCTCTTCGAGCACTCCTTCGGCCAGGGGGGTCATCAGATAGGCCAGGGTGATCCCCTCCTGCGTCCACCACCTCAGCATCCCCGAAGACGAGAGGCGGGTCTCGTCGTCCGGGATGTGCAGGCTCGCTCCCGCCGCCAGATAGGGCCAGAGCTCCCAGATTGAGGCGTCGAACGCCGGGCTCGCCACCTGGGTGCCACGGTCTTCCGGGCCGACGCGGTACAGCGTCTGGTGCCAGCGCACCAGGTTCATCAGCCCACTGTGAGGGATCTCGACCCCCTTGGGCCGGCCCGTCGAGCCTGACGTGTAGACAACGTAAGCCAGGTTGTCGGGGGCGACGCCGCTGTCCGGCAGTGCGTCTTCGGCCTCGGGGCCAAACGCCCCGGGATCGCCGTCGAGGTGGATCACGGCGGCCGGCGAGGCCGGCAACAGCCCGGCGAGCCGCTCCTGGGTCAGCACCACCGGCGCCCGCGAGTCAGCGAGCAGGAAGGCCAGTCTCTCCTGGGGGTAGGCCGGATCGAGCGAGACGTAGGCGCCTCCAGCCTTCAGCACGGCGACGATCCCCACCACCCGCTCAGGGGAGGTCCGCTCGGTGCACAGGGCCACCAGGACCTCGGGCCCGACGCCGAGCGACCGCAGATGCCGGGCCAGCCGGCCGGCCCGCCGGTCGAGCTCGCCGTAGGTCAGACACCCACCCGACCAAGTCAGGGCGGCGGCCCCGGGGCGCCGTTGGGCGTGGGCAGCGAACAGCTCGTGGACCAGAGGGAGCTGCGGGCAGGGGACTTCCGTGTCATTCCACTCCCGGAGCAGTTGCGACAGCTCGCCGGTACTCAACAGCGGCAACTCGGACAGGCGGCGGTCGGGGGCCGCCAGCACGCCGCCGAGCAGGACCTCCAGGTGCCCGGCCATGCGCGCCACCGTCGCGGTATCGAAGAGGTCCCGGTTGTACTCCCAGGAGGCGTAGAGGCCCTCCGGTGCCTCGGCGACTGACAGGGTCAGGTCGAGCTTCGCCGTCGTCCCTTGCGTTTCGATTGGCGAGAACGTCAACCCGGGGATCGAGAGCGCCGTGAAGCTCGCGTTCTGGAGCGCGAACAGCACCTGGAACAGAGGCGTACGGCTAGGGTCGCGCTCCACGGCGAACTCTTCGACCAGCTTCTCGAAGGGCAGGTCCTGATGCGCGAAGGCCGCGAGCGAGAGCTTCCGGACCCTGTCGAGGAGCTGCACGAAATCCGGATCCGCCGCGCAGTCAGTGCGCAGCACCAGGGAGTTGACGAAGAATCCGATCAGGCCTTCGATCTCGGCCCGGTTGCGGTTGGCGATGGTCGACCCCACGGCGATGTCCTCCTGGCCCGTCCAGCGGGAGAGGAGGGCCGCGAAGCCTGCCAGGAGGACCATGAAGAGGGTGCCGCCCTGAGCCCTGGCGAGCCTGGTGAGAGCGGCGCTC
>DASPJI010000079.1:0-3551 GCA_035628695.1 Thermoanaerobaculia bacterium
CTCCACCCGCTGCGGATGCCGGTCACGGATGTGGAGCAGGGCATTGGAGCCGATGGCGAGGGCCCGGAAGACCGAGGCCTCGGAGTTCGTGGTGACCTCCACCAGAGGACGGTCCCCCTGGGTGCCGCTGTAGATCCCCACCTCCTCGAGGCCCTGGCCGCGAAAGAACTGCTGCAGCTCGGAGGCGACCTCTAGGTGCGGATAGGGCCTGCGGCTCACCGTCGACAGGTCGACGAAGCCGGCGCGGGTCCGGGCGGCGCCTCCGCCGGCGCTGCCGGAGGTCCCTGGCGCTCGGGCAGCGGAGCCCTCGCGCCGCGCCTCGGGCAGCTCGCGGGGCGCCGCGTCGCGGTTGGCGATCAGGTCCGAAAGCGATTTCTGCCGAGGCGGCGGCGGCGGCGGCGGGGCGGACGGTTTCGTGCTCTGCTCGAGGACGATCGCCGTGCCGTAGTTGTTGCGATTGGCCTCCTCGGTGCGGCGGACGTCGATCTCCCGGGCGTCCATGGCCGTCCGCTCGCCACTGGGAAGGATGATGATCGCCTTGCCGTTCTCGATCCGGTACTTCTCCTTGGCGATGATCGTCTTGCCGTCCTTGAGCACGACGGTGTACGCCGCGAGCGGGCCGGCGAGGAGCAGGGTGAACGCGACGACGGAGACACTGGCGAGCAGGGCAGAGCTGAGACGACGCATGATTCCTCCGGGGTACAGAAGCGGCAGTCTTGAACGCCCCGGTATGATACCCTGCCGCGGTCGCCGCCGGAACTGCGGCGCCCCACTGACTTGCGAGACCCCATGCCCCAGCCCGCCCTGCTCTTGCTCGAGGACGGCAGCGTCTTCGAAGGGGAAGCCGTCGCCCCCGGCACCCGCTTCGGCGAGGTGGTCTTCAACACCTCCATGACCGGCTACCAGGAGGTGCTCACCGACCCTTCGTACCGCGGCCAGATCGTGGTCATGACTCAGCCCCACATCGGCAACTACGGCACCACCGCCGAAGTGGCCGAGTCGCGGCGCCCCTGGGTCGAGGGCTTCATCGCCCGCCAGTTCACCGTCCGCCCCTCCGGCAGCGGCGACGAGAGCCTGGTCACCTACCTGCAGCAGCACGGCGTGCCGGCCCTCCAGGGGATCGACACCCGCGCCCTGGTGCGGCGCCTGCGCGAGCGGGGGGCCCTGCGCGGCGTCCTGACCTCCGAGCGCTCCGACGTCGACGCCCTGGCCGCCGAGCTCGCCGACTTCCCGACCATGACCGGCCGCGCCCTGGTGGACGAGGTGACCTGCGCCGCCCCCTACGAGATCGCGGCGGTGGGGGAGGAGCGGCGCCACCTGGCGGTGTACGACTTCGGGGTCAAGGCTAACATCCTGCGCGAGCTGGCCGAGAGGGGGACGCGCCTGACCGTGCTCCCCGCCCGCACCCCGGCTTCCGAATGCCTGGCGCTGCCGGTCGATGGCGTGGTGCTCTCCAACGGCCCCGGCGACCCGGAGCCCCTGACCGGCATCATCGAGTCGGTTCGCGAGCTGGTGGCGGCGGAGATCCCGGTGCTCGGCATCTGCCTGGGGCACCAGCTCCTCGGGCTCGCCATGGGCGGCCAGACCTTCAAGCTCAAGTTCGGCCACCACGGCGGCAACCAGCCCGTGCGCGACCTGGCCACCGGCAAGGTCGCCATCACCAGCCAGAACCACGGCTTCGCCGTCCGGCCCGACTCTCTGCCGGCGGGCTGCGCCGTCACCCAGCTCAACCTGAACGACAGCACGGTGGAGGGGTTCGCCGTCACCGGCAAGCCGGTCTTCTCCGTCCAATACCATCCCGAGGCGGCGCCCGGGCCGCACGACGCCTCCGAGCTCTTCGACCGCTTCCTCGCGGTCGCGGCCCGCCGGTGAGCAGCCCGGCGGGCTCCGGCTCACCTTCTCCCGCCGGCCCGCTGGCCGGGCCTCTCACCTGGGTCATCGCCTGGCGCTTCCTGCGGGGACAGCGCAGCCGCCTCCTCGACGGTACCGCGCGGGCGGCCCTCCTCGCCACCGCGCTGGGCGTCACCGCCATGGTGATCGCCATGGCGCTGATGACCGGCTACCGTGAGGACCTCCAGGGCAAGCTCATCCGCGGCAACGCCGCCGTCATCGCCTATCCCATGCGGGCGGACCAGGGGATGCTGACGCCCGGCAAGCGCGCCCTGCTCGAAAAGATCCCCGGCGTCGAGGCGATCGGGATCGTCGCCTATGGGCAGGGAGCGCTGTCGAGTGGCGCCCGTCCCGATGGCGTCGAGGTGATCCTGCGCGGCGTCGACCCCGGCGGCGGGCAGCTCGCGGCGAGCGCCGAGCAGCTCCGGTCCATCGATGGCATCCCGGGCACCGTCCTGGGGGCAGACCTGGCCGAGCGGCTGAAGGTCCAGCAGGGTGAGATCCTCCGCCTGGTCGCCCTTGGCTTCGAGGAGGGACGGCCGCGTTTCCTCTACCAGAGCCTGCGCGTCAACGGCACCTTCTCGGCCGGCTTCGCCGAGTTCGACCGCAGCTGGGTGCTGCTGGACCGCGGGATGGTGGAGCGGCTCATGGGGGGGGAGACCGCCGTCGACCTGGTAGAGTTCACGGTCGCCGACCCGGCGGAGGCGCCGCGCATCGCCGAGGAGGCCACCCGCGTCCTGGAGCCCGATTTCGTCGTCACCGACTGGCAGCAGCTCAACCGGGAGCTGTTCACGGCCTTGAAGCTCCAGCAGGTGGCGCTCTTCCTGGTGCTGGGCCTGATCGTCCTGGTCTCCACCTTCAACGTCGCGTCCACCCTGGTGGTGCTGGTACGGGAGCGGATGCGCGACATCGGCTTGCTCGGCGCCCTGGGCCTGCCGCCGGGCCGCGTTCGGCTCCTCTTCCTGCTCTACGGGGGCCTGCTGGGCGGCCTGGGCACGCTGCTGGGGGTGGGCCTGGGCTGGGGGATCTGCTGGGTGCTCACCACCTTCGAGCTGATCCGCTTCGATTCCGAGGTGGCGGCGATCTACTTCATCGACTCGGTCCCCTTCCGGGTCGAGCCCCTGGACATCCTGGCGATCGTCGGCTTCGCCCTCGCCATCACCCTGCTGGCCTGTCTCGTGCCCGCCTGGCGCGCCGCCCGGGTCGACCCGTCGGCGGCGCTGCGGTACGAATGAGGGGGCTACTGGGAGGGGCTAGGCCGAGGCGCTCTCGTCGTTGCGCTCGCCGGACATGATGCGCCAGCCGATGACCTTCTCGTCGATCTCCCGCAGGCGGTTGGCCACCAGGCGGCAGAGGAGCTGAAGGAACTCGAGGGCGGCGTGGGGGTCCATGGCCAGGACCTCCCGGACCGTGGCCTGGTCGAGGGCCAGCACCGTCAGCGGCCCGCCGTAGGCACGGGCGTCGGCCGAGCGCGGCTCGCCGTCGATCAGCGACATCTCGCCGAAGAAGTCGCCGCGGTCGAGGATCGCCAGGGCCTCCTCGCCGGCGCCGGGGATGAACTTGCTGATCATCACCCGCCCTTCCAGGATGACGTACATCTCCGCCCCCGCGTCCCCCTCCTGGAACAGCGAGGCGCCGGCCGGGAAACGCACCTCGCGCGA
>DASPJI010000080.1:0-3524 GCA_035628695.1 Thermoanaerobaculia bacterium
GGAAGGCTCTCGCCGGCCGGCACCTACCCGACGGGCGGGCGCGGCAATGGCACGGAGCCGGACGCGCTGCGGTCCCAGGGCAGTCTGGTGCTCAGCGGCAACCTGCTGTTCGCGGTCAATGCCGGCAGCAACGAGATCTCCGTCTTCTCGATCGGCAAGAAGAACCTGGCCCTGGTGGAAAAGGTCTCCTCCGGCGGTGTAAAGCCTACGACCCTGGCCGTCATGGATGACCTCCTCTACGTCGTCAACGCCGGCAGCGGACAGATCACTGGCTTCCGGGTCGCCTCGGACGGGCAACTGCCCCCCCTCGCCAACTCCACCAGATCCCTGACCGGCGGACCGGCTGCCGACCCTTCGAAGATCAGCTTCACTCCCGACGGCGGAGCGCTGCTCGTCACGGAGAAAGGCTCGAGCGCGAACCTCATTGACGTCTTCCGGGTCGGGAATGACGGTCTCACTGACGGACCCTTCCCGACGCCTTCCGTCGGGACGGGACCCTTCGGCTTCGAATTCGACCGGCGCGGCTATCTGATCGTTTCTGAAGCCTTCGGCGGCGCCCCCGGTGCCGGTGCCGCTTCGTCGTACGAGCTCGCCGCCGACAGCACCCCTAGCGTGATCAGCGCTTCGGTCGGCACCGGGCAGACGGCGACCTGCTGGGTGGTGACGACCGGTCCCAACGTGTACGTGACGAACACCATGAGCGGCACGATTTCGCGGTACCGCATCGACAGAGATGGGGACCTCAGCCTGGTGCAAGCCGTCGCGGGGAACACCGGCGGCGCTCCGATCGACATGGCTCTCTCCAGAGAGGGTAATTACCTCTACGCCGTCGTCGACGTGACGGGTACGATCGCCGCCTTCCGCGTGGAGGATGACGGGGAGCTGACGCCCGTCCGGGTACGCGTCGACTTGCCGCCCTTCGCGCAGGGCATCATGGCCTGGTAGGTCTAGGCCGGAGGCGCGGTCCGCGGCGGGCTCTCGGGCTCCGGCGCGGGCCGCTGCCGCCGGCGTTTCCAGTGCAGGACCAGCGCCCAGGGGACCAGGATCCACCAGCAGAGGAGGATGGCCCACAGGCCGAAGCCGGGACGGTTGGCCATGGTGAGGAAGGTGTTGCTGCCGAAAACGTTGTCGTTCACCAGATAGGTCCAGGTGGAGGCGGGGCCCCGCAGGCCTTCACGCTACCAATCGACCCCGTCCGCCGTGATCTCCACCCGCTCGAAGAACTCGACGATCGTCTCGTCGATGCGCTCCGGAAGGGTTTCGAACGCCGCCCCCGCCGCGCGACAGAATTCAGCGAACGGGTCTTGGCCGCCGAGCTGGACGAGGTGGATCTCGTCGCGCACGGCCTGCATCTCGGCCAGGTGATCGCTCCAGCAACGATCGATGGTGACCAGCGTGATCCGTTGCTCGATCGCCGCGAGCAGCTCCTCGCCATGGGTTTCCCGGAGCTTTGACCAGCGGTCCGGGCTGCGCCGGGCGAGCAGGCTCTCCTCCAGGCGGCCCTCCAGCACCGGCTGCCGCCACTCCTGCAATTGACGGCGCTGGTGCTCGAGTACCTGCCAATAACCGAGCAGCCGCTGGCGCAGATCGCCGTGCCGGCCTTCGACGATGCGCTGTACGCGCTCCACCTCGCGCCGGATCGCAGGATGATCGATCGTCCTGCCAGTCTCGCCCGCCGCTCTCTCTCCTTCGAGCACTCTCCGCGGCACCAGTCGTTCGATGCCGGAGCGTTGCAGCAGGCTGTCCTCCAGGCTGACGATGAAGCGGGACGAGCCGGGATCGCCCTGGCGGCCGGCACGGCCGCGCAATTGATCATCGATGCGCCGGCTCTCGTGGCGGTTGGTGCCGATCACGTACAGCCCGCCGAGGGCCACGACCGCTTCGCGCTGCTTCTCGTCCGCGCCGCCGAGGCGGATGTCGGTGCCGCGGCCGGCCATATTGGTGGAGATCGTCACCGCGCCCAGGGCTCCGGCCTCGGCCACGATCGCGGCCTCCTCGGCGTCGTCCCTGGCATTGAGCACCCGGCAGGCGATCCCGGCCTTGTGAAGATCGGCGGCGAGGTCCTCCGATTCCTCGACGCTGACCGTCCCAACCAGCACCGGCCGGCCCGCGGCATGGGTGCTTGCGATTTCCGCAACCAGGGCGCGCCGCTTTGCCTCCTTCGAGACATGGATCACGTCGGGATGATCGACGCGGACGCACGGTCGGTTCGGCGGCACCGTCGCGATGTCGAGGCCGTAGACCTCGGCGAGCTCGGCGGCGGAGGAGCTGGCGGTGGCCGTCATGCCACAGAGGCGCGGGTATCGGCGCAGGAAGTGCTGGATGGTGATCGAACCGAAAATCTTTCCTTCGGGTTGCCGGTGCAGCCCCTCCTTCGCCTCGATCGCCGCCTGCAGGCCACCGGGCCAGTGGCGGTTCTCGGCGACCCGGCCGGTCAATTCGTCCACCAGCTCGATGCGGCCGCCGCGGACGATGTAGTCCACGTCACGCCGCAGCAGGGCCTCGGCGTGCAGGGCGTTGCGCAGCTCCGCCAGAAGCCGCACGTGGTCACCGGCGAAAAGGTTGCCACAACCCAGCAGCTCTTCGGCGCGGTGCGCTCCGCGCTCGGTGAGGAAGACGTTCTGCGCGTCGTCGTCGTAGTCGGTCCCGCGCACGAGCCGGCGGGCGATCCCGGCCAGACGATCGAGATCGATCCCCGTCTCGCCGGTGCTGCCGGCGATCACCAGGGGGATGCGCGCCTCGTCGATCAGGATCGAATCGGCCTCGTCCACCAACGCGAGATGAAACGGCCGGTGCACCTGATCGCCGGGCTCCAGGCAGAGGCCGTCGCGCAGGAGGTCGAAGCCGGCCTGCTTGACCGTCAGATAGGTGACTTCGCAGCCGTAGGCCCGCTGCCGCTCCGCGGTGGAGAGCCCGTCCTGGATCGAGGAGACGGTGAGGCCGAGCCGCTCGTAGACGGGGCCCATCCACTCCCCGTCGCGGCGGGCCAGATAGTCGTTGAAGGTGAGGACGTGCACGCCGCGGCCGGTGAGGGCGTTGAGCGCCACAGGGGCGACGGCGGCGAGTGTCTTGCCCTCGCCGGTTTGCATCTCCACCAGCTTCCCCTGGTGCAGGGCGATGCCGGCGAGCATCTGGACATCGAAGGGGCGCTCGCCCAATACCCGGCGGGCGGTCTCGCGCACGACGGCGAAGCAGTCCGGGAGCAGGGTATCGAGGGAGGCGCCGGCGAGGGCTTGGCGGCGCAGGTCCCCCGCACGGTCGCGCAGCTCCCGGTCCGTGGTCCCGGCGAGAGCCGCTTCCCGGGAAGCGATGGCTGCGAGCTCGGAGCTCGTCAAGGATCGGGCCTCATGGAACCAGACCGTGATTCCGGATGACCTCCGAGTAGTAGCGGGCGCTGGCCTTCGGGGTGCGGCGCTGGGTGGCGTAGTCCACGTGGACGATGCCGAAGCGCTTCGAGTAGCCGAGGCTCCATTCGAAATTGTCCAGCAAGGACCAGACGTAGTAGCCGCGCAGGTCCACCCCCT
>DASPJI010000081.1:0-6486 GCA_035628695.1 Thermoanaerobaculia bacterium
CCGGTCTATGCCGAGAGCGAGGAGGATACGCTCGAGGGCGTGGTGGGCATGCTGCTGAAGGCCGCGGGGGCGACCCTCACGGTGGCCGAGTCGTGCACCGGCGGCCTCCTGGGCGAGCGCCTCACCCGAGTGCCGGGGAGCAGCGACTACTTCCTGGGCGGCGCCATCGTCTACACCAACCGTCTGAAGACCGAGCTGGCCGGGGTGCCGCCGGAGCTCCTGCAGGAGCACGGCGCCGTCTCCGAGCCGGTGGCCCGGGCGATGGCCGAGGGGGTCTGCCGTGCCCTCGGCAGCGACTACGGCATCGCGGTCACCGGCGTCGCGGGTCCGGGCGGCGGCAGCGAGGCCAAGCCGGTAGGCACCGTGCACATCGCGGTCGCCGGCCCCGAGGGGACGTCCCATCGCCGCGTCCGCTTTCCCGGCGACCGGCAGCGGGTGCGCCAGCACTCCAGCCAGCTCGCCCTGGACATGCTCCGCCGCAAGCTGCTGGGGCTCGATCCCCAGGGGATGGGGTGGCGGTGAGGCTGTTCGTCGCCGTGGAGGTGCCCGAGGCGGTGCGGCGGGAGGTGGCGCGCCGCGTGGCCTCGGTGCGCGACCGGCTCCCGCAGGCGCGCTGGGTGGATCCCGAGATGATCCACCTCACCATGGTCTTCCTCGGCGAGGTGCCCGAGGACCGCGTCCCCGCGCTGGCCGAGGCGCTCCGGCAGGCCTTCGCCCCCTATCCGCCGCTCCCGATGCGGCTCTCCGGCGCCGGCACCTTCCCGCCTGGCCGGCCCGCCCGGGTGGCCTGGCTGGGCCTCGACGCGCCGGACGACCTGACCTCTCTCCAAGGGGACGCGGTCCGGGCCGCGGTGGCGGCCGTGGAGCACGAGCCGGAGGACCGGCCGTACCGCGCCCATGTGACGCTGGCGCGGTGCCAGTCGCCCTGGCGACGGGACGCCGTCGACAAGTTCATCGCGGCCTTCCCGGGGGAGACCGGGCAGCCGTGGGTGGCGGACCGGGGCGTCCTCATGGAGAGCAAGCTGTCGCCCAAGGGGGCGCGCTACCGCGTGGTCGAAGCCTTCCCCTTGGAGGGGCCGTCCTTGGTGACGGGGGACGAGTGAGCACCGGCACCGCGCTGGCGATCATCGCCGCCGCCTACCTGGTGGGCTCGATCCCCTGGAGCTATCTGATCGTCCGCCTGCGGCAGGGGATGGACATCCGGGCGGTGGGGAGCGGCAACGTAGGGGCGACCAACGTCCTGCGCACCGCCGGCAAGGGGGCGGGGATCGTGGCCCTGCTGCTCGACGCCGGCAAGGGGGTGGCGGTGGTCCTCGTCACCCGCGCCCTGGACGCGCCGGCGTACGTCGTCTGCGTCTCCGCCGTCGCGGTGGTGCTCGGCCACGTCTTCCCGGTGTTCCTGCGGTTCCGCGGCGGCAAGGGGGTGGCGACGGCGGCCGGGGCGCTGGGCGCGCTCGCCCCGGTGGTGCTCGCCCTGTCGCTGCTCGGATTCGTCGTCATCGTGCTCTGGAAACGCTACGTCTCGCTGGGCTCCATCCTGGCCGCCGCGCTCTTCCCGGTCTTCGCCTGGATCGGCAGCCGGCTCGGGTGGGTGCGGCACGAAGGGGCGTGGGTGGTGCTGTCGTCCGCGGCGATCGCGGCGGTGGTGCTCGCCCGCCACGCCTCCAACCTGCGGCGGCTCCTCAAGGGAACCGAGCGCCGGCTGGGGGAGCCCCGGAGCATCCGGCAATGAGCAGGCCGTGAGGGAGGGAAGTCGATGAAGCAGATCGCCGTTCTCGGCGCGGGCTCCTTCGGGACCGCCCTCGCCGTCCATCTCGCCTCCATGGGGGCCAACGCGGGCGGCAACCGCGTCCGCCTGTGGGCCCGCAATCCGGAGCTCGCCCGCCAGATGGCCGAGGAGCGGGCCAATCCCGAGTACCTGCCGGACGTGGAGATCCCCGCCGGCGTCGAGCCCACCGCGGAGATGGAGCCGCTCGCCGAGTGCGACATCGTCCTGGTGGTCGTCCCCTCGCACGGCTTCCGCGGGGTGCTGCGCCAGTTCCTTCGCGCGCATCCGGCGGACCGGCCGGCGGTCATCGTCTCGGCGACCAAGGGGATCGAGACCGACACCCTGGCGCGCATGAGCCAGGTCTCCTTCGAAGAGGGCACGGCCGCCGGCCGCGAGGTGCGCTTCGCCACCCTCTCGGGGCCGACGTTCGCCGCCGAGCTGGCGCGCAACAGCCCGAGCGCCGCCGTCGTCGCCTCCGAGGACGCCGCGCTCGCCACCGAGATCCGGGAGCGCCTGTCGACCAGGCTGCTGCGGCTCTACTCGTCGTCCGACGTGGTCGGCGTGGAGCTGGGCGGCACGGTCAAGAACGTGGTCGCGATCGCCGCCGGCACCGTGACCGGCCTGGGCTTCGGCCAGAACACCCTGGCCGCGCTGATCACCCGCGGCCTGCACGAGATCACCCGCCTGGGGATCGCCTACGGCGGCCAGCCGCGCACCTTCGCCGGCCTCGCCGCCCTGGGGGATCTGGTGCTCACCTGCACCGGCGGCCTGTCGCGCAACCGGCGCACCGGCCTGGAGCTGGCGGCGGGCAAGAGCCTGGACGAGATCACCGGCGAGACCCACATGGTGGCGGAGGGCATCCGCAACTCGCTGGCGGTGTCGCGCCTCGCCGCCCAGAAAGGCGTCGAGATGCCCATCACCCAGCAGATGGTCGCCGTCCTCTATGAAGGGAAAGACCCACGCCTGGCCGTCGAGCAGCTCATGACGCGCGAGCTCAAGGCCGAGACGGAGCTCTGATCGATGAATATGACGGATCCCGGTCACCAGACCGTTCTGATTCTGGACTTCGGCAGCCAGTTCACCCAGCTCATCGCCCGCCGCGTGCGCGAGAACCGGGTCTACTGCGAGGTCCATCCCTTCAACCTCGCTCTGGAGGAGATCCGGCGGCGGCGACCGGTCGGCGTCATCCTCTCGGGCGGCCCGCAGAGCGTCTACGAGGAGGGCTCGCCGCAAGGGGATCCCGGCCTCTTCGAGCTGGGGATCCCCATCCTGGGCCTCTGCTACGGCATGCAGTGGATCGCCCACGCGCTCGGCGGCGCCGTCGAGGGGGCGGGGCGGCGCGAGTACGGCCGCGCCGAGATCTCGGTGCTCGAGCCCGGCCGCCTGTTCGACGGGCTGGGCACGTGCGAGACCGTGTGGATGAGCCACGGCGATCACATCACCGAGCCGCCCCCCGGCTTCCGGACCCTGGCGCGCACGGGGAGCGTGCCGGTGGTGGCGTTCGAGAATACGGAGCGGGGGATCTACGGCGTCCAGTTCCACCCCGAGGTCTCGCACACCGTCTCCGGCGGCGAGATGCTGCGCAACTTCCTGTACGGCGCCTGCGGCGCGCGGGGGGACTGGCGCATGGCCTCCTATCTGGAGGAGGCGGTGCGCACCATCCGTGAGCGGGTGGGGGAGGGGCGGGTGATCTGCGCGCTCTCCGGCGGCGTCGACTCGTCGGTGGTGGCGGCGCTCCTGGCGCGGGCGGTGGGGGAGCGGTCGACGGCGATCTTCGTGGACAACGGCGTGCTGCGGAAGGGGGAGGCCGTCCAGGTGGTCCACAGCCTGCGCGACGGGCTGGGCATCCCCATCCGGGCGGTGGACGCGCGGCAGCGCTTCCTCGGCGAGCTCGCCGGCATCGAGGACCCGGAGAAGAAGAGGAAGGCCATCGGCCGGGTGTTCATCGAGGTCTTCCGGGACGAGGCGAAGGCCCTCCAGGGGGTCGAGTTCCTGGCCCAGGGGACGCTCTATCCCGATGTCATCGAGTCGACCTCGGTGAAGGGGCCCTCGGCGGTGATCAAGACCCACCACAACGTCGGCGGCCTGCCGGCGGAGCTGGGCTTCGAGCTGGTGGAGCCGTTGCGCTTCCTGTTCAAGGACGAGGTGCGCCAGCTCGGCCGCGAGCTCGGCCTGCCCGAGGAGCTGATCGGCCGCCATCCGTTCCCCGGGCCGGGCCTCGCGGTGCGCATCCTGGGCGAGGTGACGGCCGAGCGGGTCGCCCTGCTCCAGGAGGCGGACGCCATCTTCATTCAGGAGCTGCGGGAGAGCGGCTGGTACGGCAAGGTGAGCCAGGCGTTCGCGGTGCTCCTGCCGGTCAAGAGCGTCGGCGTGATGGGCGACTACCGGACCTACGAGAGCGTGGTCGCCATCCGCGCCGTCGAGACCCACGACTTCATGACCGCCGACTGGAGCCCGCTGCCGTACGAGCTGCTCGGCCGGGTCGCCAACCGCATCGTCAACGAGATCCAGGGGATCAACCGGGTCGTCTACGACGTCACCAGCAAGCCCCCGGCGACCATCGAGTGGGAGTAGGAATGCGCATCCTGGTAGCTCTGGGCGGCAACGCCTTGCTGCGGCGCGGCGAGGAGATGACCGCCGAGAATCAACGGAAGAACGTGCGGACCGCGGCCGAGGCGCTGGCGCCCCTCGCCGAGGGGAACCAACTCGTCATCTCGCATGGCAACGGGCCGCAGGTGGGGCTCCTGGCCTTGCAGGGCGCCGCGTACGAGAAGGTGGCACCCTACCCGCTCGACGTCCTGGGCGCCCAGACCGAGGGGATGATCGGGTACATGATCGAGCAGGAGCTGGGCAACATCCTGCCGTTCGAGCAGCCGTTCGCGACCATCCTCTCCATGGTCGAGGTCGATCCCGAGGACCCGGCGTTCCAGAATCCGACCAAGCCGATCGGTCCCCTCTACCCGGAGGAGGAGGCGCGGCGCCTGGAGGCGGAGAAGGGGTGGGCCATGGCCCCCGACGGCGACAAGTTCCGGCGGGTGGTGGCCTCGCCCAAGCCCAGGCGGATCTTCGAGATCCGGCCCGTGAAGTGGCTGCTGGAGCACGGCTGCATCGTCATCTGCGCCGGCGGCGGCGGCATCCCCACCATGTACGCCCCGGGACGCAAGCTGCGCGGCGCCGAGGCGGTCGTGGACAAGGATCTGGCGAGCGCCCTCCTCGCCCGCGAGCTGGAGGCCGACTTCTTCATCATGGCGACGGACGCCGACGCGGTCTATCTGGATTGGGGCAAGCCGGAGCAGCGGGCCATCCGGCGCGCCTCCCCGCAGGCCCTCGCCGAGCTCGACTTCGCCTCCGGCTCCATGGGCCCCAAGGTCGAGGCGGCCGTCGAGTTCGCCGAGAGGACCGGCAAGACCGCCGCCATCGGCGCCCTCTCCGACCTCGTCCGCATGACGCGCGGCGAGGCCGGCACCCTGGTCACCCAGGAGGCCGGCGAGCTGGAGGTCTACGTGCCCGGGGTCGGCTGAGGGGGCGTGGTGCCGACCGGGCGGTCCTTGCCGAAGATCATCGAGACGGCGAGCCAGCCCATGGGGAGGAGCACCATCAGGTAGGTGAGGTACTGGCCGTAGCGGCCGTCCGGCCCGTACGGCTCCGTCGCCCAATGCAGCGCCTCGCTGTTGGGGAAGAGGTTGGCCTCGGTCAGCTCGTGGAAACCGTAGAGCAGGAGCTGGACGGTGAAGACCAGCAGGAAGGCGGCCGTCACCTGGAAGAAGCGCGCCAGGTTGATGCGGTGGCCGTAGCGCGACCAGAGCACGGCGAGCAGGGCGGCGGCGAGGATCCCGCCGATGGCGCCGAGGATGAGCTGGGTCGACTTCACCTGGAAGAGCAGGGCGTTCATCAGCAGCGCCGTCTCCATGCCCTCCCGGGTGATCATCAGCAAGGTGAAGAGGAAGACGCCGAGGAAGGCGCCGGCACCCGGCCGCTCGGCCGAGCGCTCGAGCCGGGTCTCGATGTCCCGCTTCATCCGCCGCGCCACCTTCCACATGTGCACCGTGAGCGAGGCCACGAGGACCGCGGCGACGACCGCCAGGATCCCCTCCCAGAGCGCCTGGTTCGCCGCTCTCTTGAGCAGCACGCCCGCTCCGATGCTGAGCAGCACCGCCGCGCCCGTCCCCCAGTGGATGGCCGGAATCAGACTGGAGCGGCCCGTCTTCTTCAGATAGGCGAGGCTGATGGCGATGATCAGGAACGCCTCGATCCCCTCGCGCAACGTGATGACAAAGGACTGCAGCATGGTCGATGACTCCGTGCCTGTTGGTTCTGTTGAGATTCAGTCTCAAGTTCGAGATGTAAGCGTAGCCTACCTGTAATTAGCCCGTCAACCGGGCGGGGAGGGCGTCGAACCGGTGCGGGAGGCGCTTCGGCGGCAGTCGAGCGAGGGCTTTGAGGAGGGAACGCCGAAGATCCCCGGGAGCGCATCCCCATCCCTGTCGAGACGGAGGTCATCCTTCCCGGGGCGGCCGTTGCCGCACGAGGCGAAGTGACCATCTCCCCGGTAGGACCGGCGTACCCGGAATTCGGCCGCCGTACCCCGGCAAACGTTCGTCCTACCCGAGGTACGGTCGTCATCCCGAGGGAAATGGCGCTGATCTCGAGAGGGATGGTCTCCGTACCCCGGGTAGGGAGGCCATCCCCGCGGGGATGAGGGCCGTACCCCGGGTAGG
>DASPJI010000082.1:0-4655 GCA_035628695.1 Thermoanaerobaculia bacterium
CGGTGCCGCTCCTCTCCGTGTGGAGTCGGAGCTGATCACGGCGGCCGGTGGAGTCATCGACGTCTTCCAGGAGGTGGCGCCCGGTCAGACGGTGGCGGTCGTCAACCAGCCCGCCGACCGCTTCCAGACGGTGCTGGTGACCTTCCAGGACCCGCTGGAGCGCTGGGATTCCGTGCACGTAGAGCTGGAGCGGGCTCCTGGCGAGGCGCGGCGAGTGCTGGCGCTCTCCGCCGTCGAGCCCTCCGGCCGCTGGTCGGCGGAGCGCCCGGCCGGAGCGCCGCGCACCTTCCGGTATCACACCCGCCAGGTGGGCCGCGACGGCGCGCTTCGTGATGACGGCTGGAAGGAGGCGGCCGGCTCGCTGCTGCTGGTGGGCGATCCGGACGTTCAGGTGGGGAGCGTGCAGGTGATCCTTCTCGGGCCGCCGGACCTCATGGCCGTCCAGCTCCGGCTCGTCTCCCTCGCCCCTCCGCCGGGTGTCGAAGGCGCCGTCGAAACGCTGATCGAGCCCGGCCAGCCCCCCTTCCAGGCCCGCCTCCCCTTCCGCCGGGGCGCCGAGCGGCGCTATCGAGTCGAGGGGCAGGTCTTCCTGGCCGACGGCGAGCGGCAGATCGATCCCCGCGACGAGACCGCGGAGGTTCTGCTGCTGCAAGTGGGTTAGGGGCGAGGGGGGCACGGCCGGTTCTTCTCCGCTCCATACAGGCGAGATCTCTCGGCTTTCGTTACCAGACCTCAGAGCCCGACCGTGCTCAGCCGCTCCTGGAGGCCTTCGGCGCGCAGAGGGCCCTCCAGAGTGAGCGGCAGCGGCGCGGCCTGGGTGACGGCGGACTGGACGTGCAGCGAGGCGGAGCTGTTGGAACCTTTTTCGTCCTGCATGGCGCAGGCGGCCGAGCGTATCTCGAAGCTCGATCCGGCGCGGGGCGCGGCGCGGACCGTGGCGCGATAGGTGGCCGACGCATCCTTCAGTCCGTCGTTCCATGCCTTCTGGAGCTCCTTCGCCTGATCGGCGGTCAGCTTGTGCTGGAACGAGCAGAGATTGCCGCCGGTCATCGACGGCTTGCCCTTCAGATCGAAGCCGGGGATCAGATGGACCGTGACCTCGGTGTCGATCCACTCCGGGCTCAGCTTCTGCGGCCTGCCGGGCACCGGCGGGTCCTGCGCCGCCAGACGGCGGGCCATTTCGCTCCGGATCGCCTCGTCCTCCTCCGGCGTGAGCTCCAGCGTGGTGGTGAGTGAAAGGATCCCGCCGGTGGCCTCGAACGCGCCGCCCGCCCCCTTGCGTCCATAGAGCATCAGGCTGATCTGTGGCGCGCCGCCGCCATCCAGGGCGACGCGCGGGACCTCGGGCAAGGCATAGAAGCCCCCGGCGAGATGGTCGTCGGGAAAAATCAGGACGCCCGGCAATCCGGGCAGGGTGAAGCGGGCTTGGGGGTCCAGCATGGCGGCCTCCTGAAAAAACCTTACGTTTGTGGCGCCTCGACGAAGAGCTGCCAGACCTCGCCCGCGGCGCGCATCCGGGGCAGCGCCTCCTCCACCTGGGCACGGGTCCGGCCGGTCTCGCGCTCGGTGCCGCGCACCAGGGTGTAGCGGCTCGCCGCGGTCTCGGCGAGGGCGCGCACCACGGCCGTGCCGGCGTTCAGGTCCACCAGCGTGCGCTGCGGCAGACCCGGCCCCAGGTCGTGATAAGCGGTGAAGGACTCGAGGACGAAGCGGGGCAGCTCGCCGCCGGTGGAAGCCGCAAGGTCGGCCAGGCTCAGGCTGACGCGCAGATTCCAGGGGGGATCGCCGGGCCGCAGCATCCGCTCGGCCCGCACCTCGGCGCTCCCGGGGCGCAGGAGCTGGACCTGCACGCCCTCGATCCGCTCACGGGCCGCGGCCGGAATGCTCGCCGAGACCTCGATGGCGAAGTCCATGGGCTGGAGCGACGAGTCGCGGTGGACACGGTCGAGCCAGTCCGCGGGTGAGCCGCCGTCCACCTCGGCGGTGCCGACCGCCACGGCGATCCGGTCCCAGGTGGCCCCGTTGACGAGGGGGACGCGCAGCTCCAGCGTGGCGCCGTCCGTGCCGCGGGGCTCCAGGCGCCTCGCCTGCTGAAGCAGGTCGCGCCCCTCGGCCTGGAACACCAGGTCGGCGTTCCCTTCACGGCTCTGGTCCATGAGGATCGCGCGGACCGCCCCCAGCCGGACCGGGCGGTCCAACAGGTTCTCCACCGTCAGCGGCACGGCGCCATCGGCCATGGGGAGGGCGCGAACGCCGAGGCCGTCGGCCACCACGCTACGGAAATCGAGGGAGACGTCCACCGAGCGCTGCAACTCGTCGCCGGTCAGGTCCACGCGGCCGCGGAGGCCCTGACGCAGCAGCTCACAGAAAAGGGGATAGAGGCGGGCCGGCATGTCGAACTGGAAGTTGATCTCCCGGTCGACGGCCACGGCCTCGCCGCGGTAGGTGATCCCCGGTGGCAGCACGCCGCCCGCCGCGGTGAACGGCGCCGTGAAGGCCGCGGTCAGTCCCGACGCCGGCGCCAGGCGGACGAACGGCACGAGGCCGCCGAGGACCCGCGTCTGGATGTGGGCCCGCAGGTGCTCCCGGTCCGCCGCGTCGATCGTGGGGACGGCGGTGAGCGTCACCTGGACACGGTCGCGCTCCTCCGCGCCAGCCGGGGCGCGGTAGAGGACCGGCCGCATGGGCGGCAGCGGGCCGCCGTCGCCGCCGTCGCCGGTGGCGCGGAGGCCGAGCCGGTAGGAGGCGGGGAGATGAAAGAAGACATCCCCCTGGTCGGAGCTCCGGTAGAACAGGGGCCGCGCTCCGGCCGTCCGCGCCGGCACCTCCTTCCACCGCCCCTCCCCCGGCGCCGGCAGGTCCGGAAAGGCCTCGGGCTGGGTGTCGCGGCGCCGGCCCAGCGGAACCCCGAGCACATTGTCGGCGGTGACCTGCTGGACGACGCCCTCCGCGGGTACGGCGTGCCAGGAGCCGTCGTACCACCGGTGCCAGAGCGCGTTGTCCGTGCCGCGGGCGAAGACGTCGATCCGTCCGGGGCCCCAGGAGACGGTGCCGGGATCGGAGGTGAGATGGCCGCCGAGCCGCTCCCACTCGGACCAGCCGTTGTCATACCAGCGGTGCCAGAGCGCGTTGTCCAGTCCGAGGGCGAAGACGTCCAGCCGCCCCGGAGCCCACGAGCAGACGTCGGGGCCCGAGGCCAGCCCGCCGCCGAGCGACTCCCAGCCGGACCAGCCGTTGTCGAACCCCTTGTGCCAGAGCGCGTTGTCCATACCGCGGACGAAGACGTCGATGCGCCCGGACGACCAGGAGACGGCGCTGGGGTCGGAGCTCAGGCCGCCGCCGAGCGATTCCCACTCGCTCCAGCCGTTGTCGTACCACTTGTGCCAGAGCGCGTCGTCCATGCCGCGGACGAAGACGTCCAGCCGGCCGGGCGCCCACGAGCAGACGTCCGGTCCCGAGCTCAGCCCGCCGCCCAGCGACTCCCAGTGGCTCCAGCCTCCCTCGTACCCGATGTGCCAGAGGGCGTTGTCCCCGCCGCGGGCGAAGACATCGATGCGCCCCGGGGCCCAGGAGACGGCCCCTGGGTCGGAGGTGATCCGCCCGCCGAGCGATCCCCAGTCGAACCATCCGCCCTCGTACCCGCGATGCCAGAGGGTTTCGTCCGTACCGCGGACGAAGACGTCCAGCCGGCCCGGAGCCCAGGAGCAGGCATCGGCGCCGCTGGTGAGGACGCCGCCGAGCGACTCCCAGTGCGACTTGGCAGTCATCTCCGCCTCACCGGGGTCCAGGATGAGGATGGCGGTTTCGAACGTGAGCGGCGCTTCGCTCTTCATCGACAGCACATGCGAGTGGTCCAGCTCGATCCGTGCCTCGGACGCGGCGGCGCTCAGGGCCTCGACCGTCCGGGCGTAGCGGTCACGGCCAGCGTCGCTGTCCTCGAAAGGAATGGTGAGCTGGAGCTGCCCCAGCTCGCGGTCGAGCCGCACCACGGGGACCGGCTCGTCGGGAAGGCCGTCGCCGAGATGCAACGTGGCGCTGAGGCTGGGCTGCCCATGCTCGCTGCCTTCCCCGGGGGCGAAGGGGAGGAGCGAGATGGCGCGGTCGGCGGCTTCGAGCTTGACCGTGAGGCCGCTCCTGCGGCACCGAACCACCGCCTGGGCCGGATCCTGGAGCCAGGTCGAGAGCGGGCGCCAGCGTCCGCCGTTCTTGTCGACGAGCGTCTGGATCTCGGCCGACGGGAGGGTCAGCTTGTCCGCCTCTTCCTGGGTGAACACCGGTACGTCGAAGAACGCGAACCGCGCCGTCCGCATCTCGCTGATGAACCGGATCTCGCCGTCCAGTGCGAAGGTGATCGGGAACAGCAGGTCGGAAATCGGCGAGGCGACGGCCGGGGGTGTGCTCGCGGTGGGCTCGGGCATGGTCCGCTCCTGGAAGGCAGGAGCCGGCGAACGGCGCCGGCTCCGCCTCTCTCAGGCGCGGAAAGATGGGCGAGCGTTACTGGGCAGGTCTACCTCGAACGCTCTGACCCGTCTCGACCCTCTTCAGACCTGCCTCGACCCCAGGGTCAAGCCGTTCGACCCTGTTCAAACCTGCCTCGACCCTCGGGTCAAGCCGTTCGACCCTCTTTAAACCTGCCTCGACCCTGGGGTCAAGCC
>DASPJI010000083.1:0-2581 GCA_035628695.1 Thermoanaerobaculia bacterium
CGCGAGACGGTTCGCCCCCCGGTCCAGCTCGCGGTAGGTGAGGTGCCTGCCGTCGCCGCCGATCGCCAGCGCGCCCGGGTCCTGAGCGGCCTGCTCCTCGAAGCGCCGGTGCAATGGGAAGGTCACCGGAGCCGACGGGTCCGGCTCCGTCCATTCAATTGTTACCTGGTGCCGCTCCGCCTCGGCCATCACCGGCAGGTCGGACAGCCGGCGCTCCGGATGGACGGCGATCGTGCGCAGGAGGACGCCGAGCCGGTCCAGCAGGCGCTCCGCGGTGGTCGCGTCGAAGAGGCGGGCGTCGTACTCCAGCGCCGCGCGGACTTCACTCCCGGCTTCCATGAAGGAGAGGCTGAGGTCGAACTGGGCGGCGCCGAGGGCGGGCGGGACGGGCGCGAGGGTGAGCCCGGGCAGCTCCAGCTCCGCCTTGGGCGCGTTCTGGAGGACGAGCATCACCTGGAAGACCGGCGCGTGGCGGAGGCTGCGCTCGACCCGTAGCTCCTCCACCAGCCTTTCGAACGGCAGGTCCTGGTGGGCGTAGGCCGCGAGCGCCGCGGCGCGGGTGCGGCCGAGCAGCTCGATGAAGCCCGGGTCGGCCCCCTCGAGCCGGCTGCGCAGGGCCAGGGTGTTGACGAAGAAGCCGATCAGCCCTTCGAGCCCGGGGTGGGTGCGGTTGGCGATCGGCGTGCCGACCACCAGGTCGTCCTCGCCGGTGAGCCGGTGGAGCAGGGACTGGAACGCCGCCAGGAGGATCATGAACAGGGTGGCGCCGTGGCGCCTCCCCAGGTCCCGCAGGGCGCCGGCCAGCTCCGGCGGCAGCGCCGCCGTGCGCAGGCCGGCTCTGCCCTCCCCCGGCACACGGGGCCGGTCGAGCGGCAGGTCGAGGACCGCCGGAGCGCCGGCCAGCGCCTCGCGCCAGAAGGCGACCTGGGCCGCCAGCGCCTCACCCTGGAGCCAGCCGCGCTGCCAGACCGCGAAGTCGGCGTACTGGACCGGCAGACCAGGGAGGGATGCTCCCGCGGACAGGGCCGCGATCTCGCGCACCAGGACGCCCACCGACCAGCCGTCGCTCACGATATGATGGGTGGTGAACAGCGCCATCCAGTCGCGCTCCTCCATCCGGAGCAGCGCGGCGTGCAGCAGCGGTCCGCGGGCGAGGTCGAAGGGCCGCACCGCCTCGGCCCGCGCCTGCCGGGCCGCCTCGGCGTCGCGGACCTCCTCGGGGAGAGCGCGGAGGTCGAGGACCGGAAGGGGGAACGGCCGGAACGGGTGGACCCGCTGGCGCGGCTCGCCGTCCGCCTCCGGGAAGGTGGTGCGCAGGACCTCGTGCCGGCGGACGATCTCGTGCAGCGTCCGCTCCAGGACGGCGGGGTCGAGCACGCCCCGGAGCCGCAGGGCGGCGGGCATGTTGTAGGCCGCGCTCCCCGGCGCGAGGCGGTCGAGGAACCAGAGGCGTTCCTGGGCGAACGATAGCGGCAGGTCCTTGTGTCTAGGAACCGGCACCAGCGGCAGCGCCTGGCGCGCGGACCCGGCACGCAGAACCTCTTCGATGCGCCCCGCCAGCCCCGCCAGTGTCGGGCTCTCGAAAACGCTGCGCACCGGCAGCTCGACGCCGTACGCCTCGCGGACGCGGGCCAGGACCTGGGTAACCCGGAGCGAGTGACCGCCGAGCGCGAAGAAGTCGTCCTCCGGGCCGATCCGGCCGGTCTCCAGGACCTCGCTCCATATCGCCGCGAGCAGCTCTTCGACCGGCGTCCGCGGGGCCGCAGCCTCTTCGGTCCCGGCGTGGCCGGGCTCGTCCCGTCCGGGCTCGGGCAGAGCCTTGCGGTCCACCTTGCGGTTCGGGGTGAGCGGCAACGCGTCCAGGAAGACGAAAGCGGCCGGAACCATGTACTCGGGGAGGCGGGCGCGCAGGCAGCCCCGCAGCTCGCGGGCGTCCGGCGCCGCCGCGGCAGGCACGGCATAGGCTATGAGACGGCGGTCGCCGCTCTCGCCGCGCGCCACGACCACGGCCTCACGGATCGCGGGATGGCGGCCGAGGACGGCCTCGATCTCCCCGAGCTCGACGCGGAAGCCGCGAATCTTGACCTGATGGTCGACGCGGCCCAGCGGCTCGACCTCGCCGTCCGGCCGGTAGCGGCCGAGGTCGCCTGTACGGTAGATCCGGTCGCCGGCGCGGCCGGTGAACGGGTTGGTCACGAACCGCTCGGCGGTCAGGCCGGGATCGCCGAGATAGCCGCCGGCGAGATGGGGGCTGCGCACGCCGACCTCGCCGGCTTCGCCGATGCCCGCGAGGTCGCCGGACCGGTTGAAGACGAGAAGCTGCACGTCCGGCATGCCACGGCCGAGCGGATAGACCTCAGGCGCCTCGCCGTCCCTCACCTCGTGTCTCACCTCGTGGTAGGCGACGGCGCGCTGGGTCTCGGTCGAGCCGTAGAGGTTGACGCAGGCGACCCGCGGCGCCAGGGCGCGCAGCCGCTCGACGTCCCGGCGGGTCAGCGCGTCGCCGACGAAGAAGGCGCGGCGCAGGGAATCCACCGTGGGCCCCTCCCCCCGGCCCCCTCCCCGCTCGTTCCTCGCGGAG
>DASPJI010000084.1:0-6554 GCA_035628695.1 Thermoanaerobaculia bacterium
GGAGCCTACCTCGCCGGCTCCCACCACTGGGACGTCCTGGTGGACAACGCCGAGCGGCCGGGAGGTTTCGACTTCACGGCTTATCTCGACCGGCTGGAGTCCTGGGGACACAACCTCATCCGGCTGTGGACCCACGAGGCCTGGACGCACGAGGTCCGGCCCCTCCCCTATCCGCGCACCGGTCCCGGGCTCGCCCGCGACGGGCGCCTCCGCTACGACCTCTCTCGTTTCGATCCCGAGTACTTCGGCCGTCTCCGCGACCGGGCCGAGGCTGCGGGCCGCCGCGGCTTCCGGGTCATCGTGATGCTGTGGAACGGCTGGTCGCTCCATGACAAGGGGGAGGGCAACCCCTGGCATCACCATCCGATGAACCGGGCGAACAACGTCAACGGCATCGACGGCGATCCCGACGCATGCGGTGACGGGGCCGACGTCCACACCCTGCGCGTGCCGGCCATCACCCGGCTCCAGGAGGCCTATCTCGAGAAGGTGGTGGACACGGTCGGGGACCTGGACCACGTCCTCTGGGAGATCTCCAACGAGAGCCCCGGCGATTCGGTCGCCTGGCAATACCACATGATCCGGTACCTCCGGGCCTACGAGGCCGCCCGGGGCAGGAGCCATCCCATCGGCATGACCGCCACCTTCCCGGGCGGCACCAACCGGGACCTCCTCTCCAGCCCCGCCGACTGGATCTCTCCCAGCCGCAAAGGGGGCTGGATGACGTCGCCGCCGCCGGCTGACCCCACCGGCAAGGTGGTGCTCCTGGACACCGATCACCTCTGGGGGATCGGCGGCGACCGCCGCTGGGTCTGGAAGAGCTTCCTGCGCGGACACCACATCCTCTACATGGACCCGCTGGACGCGGATCCGGTGCGGGAGGGGGCGCGCCGCGCCATGGGGCACGCCCGGCGCTTCGCCGAGCGCATGGACTTCGCAGCCCTGGTGCCGGAGCCCCGCCTCGCCTCCACCGGCTATTGTCTGGCGAAGCGCGTCCCGGGAGAGGAGGAGGTCCTGGTCTACCAGCCGCGAAGCGGATGGGCGCGCTCGTTCTCTGTAGACCTCACCGGCATCGCGGGGGAGCTGACCGCGGAGTGGTTCGACCCCGAGGCGGGAGCGACGACGCGGGCGGAGCGGGTGACGGCTGGGGCGAGGCGGCGGCTCAGGGCGCCGTTCCCGGGGGACTCGGTGCTGTACCTGCGCCGGTGAGGCGGTTCTTCACCAGGAAGTCCGCCACCAGCCGCGCCATCAGCTCGTACCCCTCGGGAGTGAGGTGCTGGTCGATAGGGTAATAGACCCGTTGTCCCACGCCCATCGCCTGCCGGAATGGCCGGGTGAGATCGAGGACGGGCACGCCGTGGCGCTGAAAGATGTCCCGGAACAGCAGGGTGGGTCTGTCCTGATCGAGGCGGGACGAGTCGAGGCCGAAGCGCGCCAGGCTCTGCCTCCAGGCCTCATCGTCTACCTGGAGGAGGGACGGCACGAGCACCGCCATCACCCGGTCCCCCCGCGCGGAGGCGGCGCGTACCCACTCGGCGACAGCCCGGTCGGTGGCAGCCGCCCCCCCTTTGATCATCTCCGAAGGCTTCTCGGCATACAGCTCGAACTCCGCCCGGAGCTCGCGCTCAGCGTGGGCCTCCCCGAGACCCAGCGCCTTGCGGAGCGGTCCCGAGAAGGCGTTCTTGAGCAGCACGTACAGATGGGAGTGGTAGTAGAGCCACCGTTTCAGACCGCCCCGCTCCCCTGGCACCACCAGATAGCCGTCCTCCGCCACCACCTTGAACGCGCCGGGGGAGGCGTCCTGGAGATCGTTGGCCATGAACACGGCGAGGACGGCGACATCGGGCTGCAGGGGGACGCCATGCGCCTCGTACCAGGCGACGGCGTCGGGAACGCCGAACCCGGGAGCGCCCGCGTTGAGCACCTCGGCCCGAACGCCGCGCTCCCGCAGCACCATCTCCAGCCGCGCCGGATAGGTCTCCTCCTGCTGGGCCCCCACTCCGAACGTGAACGAGTCCCCCAGAGCGAGGACGCGCAACGTGCCCGGCTGTCGCGGCCCGACCTCCGGCCCGCGAAGCCCGGCACGGTTGATGGCGACGCGGGTATCGAACTCCGCCCGGTTGGTGACGGTGCCCTGGAACCCGGGCTGGAGCCGGTACCGGCGCGGCGGGTCGGGAACATAGAGCCCCTGCGACACCACCATCACAGCTTGAGGCCGAACCATCCGCACCGCCACCTCGGCCACCAGCAGGCTGAGCACGGCGCTCACGCCGAGCAGGATGAGACGGGGGACGAGGGCGCGAAGGGAAGGGAGCTTCATGGACGAGGGAGGACTCAAGCGGCGAAGCGGACGATCTCGAGCTCCGCCTGGGAGTCGACCCTCTGCAGGATCTCATCGACCCGCTGCATCACCGCGTCTTCGAGCGCGTACTCACTACAATTCCTGCACTGGAGGACGGGCAGGCTCTTCACGATCACAATCGTGGTGTCGTTCAGCTTGAAGGGCAGATCCGTCGCCACAGGGACCATGTCCGAGCCGCACACGTGACACTTCATGGCGTTCCTCTCCTGGTCTTCCAATCCGTCTCCCATTCATCAGGGCTCGGCCGGTATGCTGTCACGATCCGGACGTTGTCTCCTGGACATCCACTCCGAACAGGACATGCAAGGGTACACCGTGAGCTCGAGTGCAGACCAGGTAGCTCGGGAAGTACTTGTCCTCAGGATAGCTCTCGATAACCTCGTAGGCCGAGGTGGACTCGATGACCTCCGCGCGAGGAATCGACCGCCCTTTCAAGCGCATGTTGACGTGATACGTCCAAAGGACCTTCCGCTGGCTGACACATCGCCGAATGAAACCTAGAGGATCTTCTGGAATCCTGCCTGTCCCGGCCATCAATGATGTCCGATCTCCTTTCCGCACACCCCATCCGACTTCCAGTATCTCGGACTCCAACTTACCGGGAAACTTCCTCAGCCGTCAAACAGGCTGAGCTGACCATCCGCCCGGGGAGCGGCCGGCCGCCGGAAGGCCGCCGTGGACAGCTCCGGCCCCCCGGTGTCCAGCCCGACCTTGCGGCAGGTGGTGTGGAAGAGGGCGCGGAGCTGGTCGGCGAAGATCCCTTCCCCCCGCATCCGGTTGCCGAAGCGCGGATCGTTGAGCCGGCCGCCGCGCATGCCGCGGACGCGGTTCAGCACCTTCTCCTTGCGGTCCGGGAACTGGCGCTCCAGCCACTCCTCGAACAGGCCGGCGACCGGGCCGGGCAGGCGCAGGGGGATGAAGTGCGCCACCGTCGCCCCGGCCTCCTTCGCCGCCGCGAGGATGCCGGGCATCTCGTGATCCGTCAGGCCGGGCACCACCGGCGACACCAGGACGGCGCAGGGCACGCCCCGGGAGGAGACCTCGGCCAGCGCCTCCAGCCGCTCCCGCGGGTGAGACGTCCGCGGCTCCATCCGCCGGGTGATCTCCGGGTCGAGGCTGGTGATGGAGAACCCCACCATCGCCGCGTCGTGGGCGGCGAGCTCCGCCAGGACGTCGGTGTCCCGGCGCACCAGGGCGTTCTTGGTGATGATCGCCACCGGGTTCCGGAACTCGGCCAACACCTCCAGGCACCGCCGCGTGATCCGGAGCCGCCGCTCCGCCGGCTGATAGCAGTCGGTGACGCCGCTCATGGCGATGGCCTCCGGCTTGTACCGGGGGGACATCAGCTCCTTGCGCAGGAGCTCCGGAGCGTCCTCCTTCACCAGGATGCGGCTCTCGAAGTCGAGCCCGGGAGAGAACCCCAGGTACTCGTGGGTGGGCCGGGCATAACAGTAGATGCACCCGTGCTCGCACCCGCGATAGGGGTTGAGGGAGACCGAGAACCCCACGTCCGGGCTGTCGTTCCGCGACAGCACGCTACGCGAGGCGTCGCGCAGAAACACTGTCGGGACCGTCTCCGGCCCCGGCTCCTCCAGCTCGACCGAGATCGTCTCGAACCGGTTGGTGGGATTGTCCGCCGCTCCGCGCCCCCGGACGCTGGGCGGGGGGGTGGAAGGGTGCCGCTCCTCCATGCGCCCAGATTACGCCAGTTTGAACCGGTTGTCGACCCCTGACGACCCTCTCGGGACGGTGATAGGCTCTCCAGCCATCTCATGGAGGGGTCCGGATGGCTCTATCTGAGGAGGTGCGGAAGACGCACCGCGATCTGTCGGCAATCGATCTCGAGTTCCGCGAGCTGGCCCACGAGGACCCGAGATTCCTCGACCGCTCACACTTCCAACCTCTGACCCGGGAGAATGAGCTCCTCGCCTATCGCCTGCAGCCCTGGCTGACCTTCCTCGGCCGCGACAAGCTCCAGGAGCTCCAGCGCGTCAGCCTCGGCATGTACCGGCTTCTGCAGACCCTGCCGATGCGGATCTTCGAAGGGGACTTGAACCGGCTCCAGGAGTTCTACGGCTTCCCCTCCCCATTCATCACCGAGATCGTCATGAGCCCCCCGAACGGTATCGACACCATCATTTCGCGGGGCGACCTGATCGATACGGCTGACGGCTTCAAGTGCATCGAGTTCAACTTCAGCCCTCACCTGGGCGGCTGGGAGAGCCCCATCCTGGCCGGCCTCCACCTGTCGGTCCCCGCCACGGCCGAGTTCCTCTCCAGCCGCGGGATCCCGGTCGCGTACACCGACACGGTGCAGAAGCTCTTCCGGCTGGTCATCCGGGATGTAATGGAGAAGGGGATCAGCCGGGACGGCGAGATCAACGTCGGTTTCCTCATCCCGACGACGGACCCGGTCGAGTCGACCGGACCGAAGACCCGATACTTCGACGGGGAGCTCCAACGGGCCCTGGCCGAGGTGGGCGGCGGTCTGTCCGGCAGGGTGGTGGCCGGCAACTACGCGAGCCTGTCCACCCGGGACAACCTCCTGTTCTCGGGGGGTCTGCGGCTTCACGCGGCGATCGACCTCACCATCGGCGGCAACACCCAGCCCGCGGTCTTCCGCAGCTTCAAATCCTCCAACCTCTCCCTGTTCAACGGCCCGGTCGGACCGGTCCTCGGGACCAAGCGGAACCTGGCGCTGCTCTCCGAGCATGCCGGCACCAGCGCCTTCAGCGACGAGGAGCGGGAGTTCATCCGCCGCTACATCCCCTGGACCCGCCTCGTGGTTCCGGGCTCCGTGGAGTTCGAGGGGAGATCGGCCCCCTTGGACGAGCTGCTGGTGGCCCGGCGCGAGCGTATGGTCCTCAAGGAGGGCGGCTCGGCCGGCGGCAAGGGGGTCTTCCTCGGAAAGTTCACGCCGGAGCCGGAGTGGCGGGAGGCCATCGCCACCGCGATGCAGAGCCGCGGCCAATGGGTCGTCCAGGAGCATTTCGAGTCGCTGCCCTACCTCTATCAGAGCGGCGATCACGGAGCCTCGGTGCACGACGTCATCTGGGGGCCCTTCGTGTTCGGCGGCGAGTACGCCGGGGTGATCCTGAGGATGCAGCCCCGTGCCGCCGGGGGAGCCGTCAACCTGAGCCTCGCCGCGACCGAAGGGGTGGTCTTCGAGGTCTGAGGACGCCCTTCTTCCACCGAGCGCGCCGTGGCCGTTCCCCGCCCAGCACACCTTGACATCCTAGGCATCCCTTCCTACCATGCTATGGCATCCTAGGCATCGCGCCAGGGCCACCATCGGAGGTAGGACAGGTGAAGAGAGAGAAGAAGGCGGACCTGCTGCAGGGTACGCTCGACATGTTGATCCTCAAGGCCGTTTCCCTCGGCCCGCTGCACGGCTACGGCATCATCCAGCGCATCCACCAGATGTCCGGCGAGATGTTGCAGGTGGAACAGGGCTCACTGTATCCAGCGCTCTATCGCATCGAGCAGAAGGGCTGGGTCACCTCTCAATGGGAGGTCAACGAGACCGGCCGCCGTGCCAAGTTCTACTCGATCACCAGAGCCGGTGCGAGCCAGCTCGAGGCCGAAGAGGCGAGCTGGGACCGCCTCGTCCTGGCCATCGCCAAAGTCCGGCAGGCCACGTAGGAGGTGCCGACGATGCGATGGCTCAATGTATTTTCGGCCCGCGTGCGCGCGCTGTCCGACCGCGAGGCGGTCCTGCACGACATCGACGAGGAGATGCGCCTCCATCTCGAGATGGCGACCGAGGCGAACGTCCAGAGGGGGATGGCGCCGGCCGAGGCGCGCCGCGCGGCGCTCAGCAGCTTCGGCCATCTGGACAACCTCCGCGACACGGCGTACGGGGTGCGGGGAGGCGGGATCGCCGAGACCCTCTGGCAGGACATCCGGTACGGCGTGCGGGTGCTCGCCAAACAGAAAGGTTATACCGCGGTCGCGGTGCTCACCCTGGCGCTGGGGATCGGCGCCAACACCTCGATCTTCTCGGTCGTCCACGAGCTGCTCGTGCGCCCGCTCCCCTACGCGGACCCGGAGCGGATCGTCACGGTGTGGGAGCTCACGCCGGAGGGCCGCGAGCACAACGTGGCCTCGGCCGCCAACTTCCTGAGCTGGAGCGGGCAGAGCACGAGCTTCGAGAGCATGGCGGCGTTCTCGGACCAGCGGGTGAACCTGACCG
>DASPJI010000085.1:0-7996 GCA_035628695.1 Thermoanaerobaculia bacterium
CCGAGACGGTGGCGCGGATGCGGGACGACTTCGTCAGCATTCTGTCCCGGGCCGCTGCTCAGCCGCATCTCCCGCTGAGCGCACTGACCGAGCCTCTCGCCGAGAGGGCGCGCCAGGAGCAGATCCTGCGCCAGAGGCAGCGCAAGGAGACCTACATTGGCAAGCTGAAGAAGCTCAGCCGTAGCGCTTGAACGCAGGACCGAACCGATGCTCGAAGAGATGACGGAAACCGTGACGCCGGCGGCCGAGACCCTGCAAGGGTTCGAGCTGTCCCCTCAACAGAGGCACCTCTGGACCCTCCTCCACGACGGAGCGGGTGCCAGCGGCCTTGCTGACAGCCCCTATCGCGCCCGGGCCATCGTGGCGATCGAAGGGGACGTGGAGTCCGCGCGGCTCCGCGAGGCCCTGGACCGGGTGGTGCGGCGCCACGAGATCCTGCGGATGGGCTTCCACCGCCTGCCCGGGATGACCACGCCGCTGCAGGTGCCCCGGGAGGCGGGCTTCTCCTGGAGAGCGCTCGACGGCGGCGGCTGCGAGCGCGAGCGGATCGCGGCGCTGTGGGAGCAGCCCGCGGGCGCGGCCGAGACGCCCCTGTCGGCATCGTGGGCGCCGCTCTCCGCGGAGCGGTCGCTGCTGCTCCTCAACCTCCCAGCCCTCTGCTGCGACGCACGGGGGCTGGACCTCCTCGTGGACGAGGTAAGCCGCGCCTATGCGGGGCAGTACGAAGCACCGGCGGAGGAAGTGGGTTATGTCGACCTCGCCGCCTGGCAGAACGAGCTGCTGTTGTCCCCCGATACGGAAAAGGAGAGGCTCCACTGGCTCCTTCAGGCACCGGCCGCCACTGAGTCCCCCCGCCTGCCCTTCGAGGGGCGAGCCCGCGGCGGCGGGTTCTCTCCTCGCACACTGTCGCTGCTGGCCGACGACGGCCTGGGGATGAGAGTCGAGACGGCCGCCGCCGCTTGCGGCGTTCCGGCCAGCATCGTCCTGCTGGCTTGCTGGAAGATCCTGCTCTGGCGTCTGACCGGCGGCGGCAGGATCGTGGTAGGGGTGGCTCACGACGGCCGGAACTACGAGGAGCTCGCCACCTGCCCAGGCCTTTTCGTCAAGCATCTCCCCATCGTCTCGGAGCTGGAGCCTGGGTTTCGCTTCAGCGAACTGGTGCTTCGCCTCCACGCTGCGTCGGAGACTGCCGCGGAGATGCAGCAGTTCTTCAGCTGGGATCTTTTGGAGGGCGTCGGCGGCCACCGGTTCCCGGCCTTCTGTTTCGAGCTCACCGGAGATCCGGAGCCAACGGAGCCCGTCGCGCCACGCTTTTCGGTGATGCACCGCCGCGTACTGGCCGAACGATTCGTCGTCAAGCTCGCCTGCCGCCAAGGCGGGGGAGCAGGGGCGGGTCTGGTGCTGGAGCTCCAGTACGATGCCTCCCGCCTGGACGCGACGGCGGCCGGGCGTATGGCGGCGCAGCTCGAGGAGATCCTCGTGCGTGCCCTGAGCACGCCCGGGGACCCCATCAGCGAGCTGCCGGCCCTCGCTGTCCACGAGCGGCACGATCTTCTATACGAGCGCAACGACACCCGGATCGAGCTGGGCGCCGGGTTCGGTCTCCACGAGCTGGTGGCGCGCCAAGCCCGGGAGACGCCGGGGGAGGTGGCCGCTGAGCTCGAAGGCAAGTCCCTCACTTACAGCGAGCTCGTCGAGCGTGCCTGGCGCCTGTCCCGCCGCCTGCGCATCATGGGGGTCGGGCCCGATGTGCCGGTGGCGGTCTGCCTCGACCGGTCGCTCGACATGCTGGTGGCGCTCCTCGGCGTCCTCGGCGCCGGCGGTGCCTACGTGCCCCTCGATCCCGCCTACCCGCGCGAGCGGCTCGAGCTGATGATCGAGGACAGCGGCGCGCCCCTGCTCTTGACCCACCAGGCGCTGGCCGTCAGCCTTCCGGAGCAGGCGGCGAGAGTCGTCTGTCTCGACGCCGCGGACGGCGAGGTCCAGGACGAGGTGGAGGATGGCCGCGTGCCGGTAGCGGTCTCGCCGCAGAACCTCGCGTACGTGATCTACACCTCGGGTTCCACCGGGCGGCCCAAGGGCGTCATGATCTCCCACGGCGCGATCAACAACCGTCTGCTCTGGATGTGCCGGCGGTTCGGCCTGAGTGGCGGCGAACGGGTGCTGCAGAAGACCTCGTTCAGCTTCGACGCCTCCCTGTGGGAGCTGTTCATGCCGCTGCTCCGCGGCTCGACCGTTGTGCTGGCGCGGCCCGGAGGGCAGCAGGACAGCGCCTACCTAGCCAAGGCGGTGGCCGGGGAGCGGATCACCATCCTGCAACTGGTGCCCTCCATGCTGCGCATCTTCCTTGAGGAGCCCGGGCTCTCCGGCTGCCGCTCGCTCCGGCGGGTCTTCTGCGGCGGCGAGGTGCTGCCGGCGGAGCTCCGGGACCGGCTCCTCGCCCGCCTCGACGCGCAGCTGGTGAACCTCTACGGTCCTACGGAGGTGGCGATCGATGCCACGTCCTGGGTCTGCCCTCCAGGCGAGGCGGTGGTGCCCGTCGGTACTCCCCTCGACAATGTCGAGGTCTATCTGCTGGACGGTGGCCTAGAGCCGGTGCCGTCGGGCGCGGTGGGGGAGATCTACGTCGGTGGCGCCGGTCTGGCCCGCTGCTACCTGGGACAGCCCGAGCGCACCGCCGAGCGCTTCGTCCCCTCCCCATTCGGCCAGCCAGGATCGCGCCTCTACCGTACCGGCGACCTTGGAAGGCATCTGGCAGACCGCGGCATCGAGTTCCTGGGCCGGGCGGATCACCAAGTCAAGGTGCGGGGCTTTCGAATCGAGCTGGGCGAGATCGAGGCCGCCCTGGGAGCGCATCCCGCCGTGCGGCAGGCCGTGGTGACCGCGCGCGAGGACAGCCCGGGAGACCAGCGCCTGGTCGCCTACGTCGTGACGGCGGATCCCGGCGAGGCGGCTTCCGCGGAGCTGCGGCGCTGGCTCGCGGAGCGGTTGCCCGAGCACATGATCCCCGCCGCCTTTGTCAGGATCGACAGACTACCCCTGCTGCCCAACGGCAAGCTGGACCGCGGCGCCCTGCCGGCTGCCGGCACCGAGAGATCGGAAGGCGAGTACGCGCCGCCGCGCACGCCGACCGAGGAGATGCTCGCCGCAATCTGGGGCGAGTTGCTGGGAGTGGAGCGCGCCGGGGCGCGGGACAGCTTCTTCGAGCTGGGGGGCCACTCCCTGCTGGCGACACAACTGGTGTCGCGCCTGCGCCAGAGCATGGGCGTGGAAGTGGGGTTGCGGGCGATCTTCGAAACGCCGGTGCTGGCGGCGCTGGCCTGGCGCATCGACCAGCTCCGCCGCGGCGATTACCTGCCGGAGGCCCCGCCCCTGGTGCCAGTCCCGCGGGATGGCGCCCTGCCGCTGTCCTTCGCCCAGCAGCGCCTCTGGCTGCTCGACCGGCTCGATCCGTGGAGCGCCGCCTACAACCTTCCCCTGAGCCTGTGGCTGAGCGGCTGGCTGCGAGTCCCGCTATTGGAGCACAGCCTGTCCGAGATCGTCCGGCGCCACGAGTCGTTGCGCACGGTGTTTGTCGAGATCGACGGTGAGCCGGTGCAGAAGGTCTTGCCGCACCGTCCCTGTAGCTTGCCGGTGGTGGATTTGGAGGCCTTACCGGAGGAGCGGCGCCAGACCGTGGCGCTCTCCCTGGCGTGGGCGGAGGCCCAGCGCCCCTTCGACCTCTCCCGCGGGCCGCTGCTGCGCGCCTGCCTGGTGCGTCTCGAGGAGCGCGAGCACCTGGCCTTGGCCACCATGCATCACATCGTGTCCGACGCTTGGTCCACGGGCATCCTGATCCGTGAGCTGTCGACCCTCTATCAGAGCTTGGCGGATCGAACGGCACCGGCACTGCCGGAGCTGCCGGTGCAGTACGCCGACTTCGCCGTCTGGCAGCGGGGCTGGTTGCAGGGCGAGGTCTTGAAGGAGCAACTCGCCTACTGGCGTGGTCAGCTCGGCGGCGACTTGCCGGTGCTGCAGTTGCCGACGGACAGGCCGCGCCCGCCGGTGCAGACGGTACGCGGCGCGGTGTTGACGGCGAGGTTGCCGCTGGCGCTGACTGAGGATCTCGAGCGGCTGAGCCGTGCCGAGGGGACGACACTCTTCATGACCCTCCTCGCCGGCTTCCAGGCGCTCCTCGGTCGCTATAGCGGTCAACGGGACGTGATCGTGGGCTCGCCCATCGCCAACCGTACGCGCCTCGAAGTCGAGAGCCTGATCGGGTTCTTCGTCAACACCCTGGCGTTGCGGGGAGACCTGGGCGAAGAGGGGACCTTCCGCGATCTCCTGTCGCGGACGCGGGAGGCCGTCCTGGGGGCGTCCGCCCATCAGGACCTGCCGTTCGAGAAGCTGGTGGAGGAGCTGCAGCCGCGCCGCGACCTAAGCCGCTCGCCCCTGTTCGACGTGCTCTTCGTCCTGCAGAACGCGCCGGCCGAGCGGCTGGCCCTGTCGGGACTGATGCTGCGCCCGCTGGGGGTGGACAGCGGCCGCTCGCCGTTTGACTGGACCGTGTCGATGACGCGGACGGACCAGGGACTCGCCACCTCCTTTGAGTACAACCGGGATCTCTTTGACCGCGGCACAGTAACCCGGGCGCTGGTGCATCTCGAGAGCCTTCTGGAGGCATGGGCCGCTGACCCCGGTGCCGGCCTCTGGGAGACCCCGCTCCTGTCGCCGGCCGAAGAGCACCAGGTCCGCGTTGAGTGGAACCGTCTGGGAGAGTCCTTCCCGGAGGTAAGCTTGCCGGATCTCGTCGCTGCGCAGGTCCAGAGCCGGCCCGATGCCAGCGCGGCGGTCTTCGAGAACCAGGTCTGGAGCTACGCCGGTCTCGACCGTCAGGCTGAACGGGTGGCCCGCCGCCTCACGGCCGCAGGGGTCGGGGCGGGGGACTTGGTGGGGATCTTCGCTGAGCGCTCCCTCGAGATGCTGGCGGCGCTACTGGGTGTGCTGCGTCTGGGTGCGGCCTACGTGCCCCTAGACCCGGGGCAGCCGCGGGAGCGCTTGGAGCTCATGCTCGAGGAGGCCGGGCTCGTGGCGGTGCTGGCGCTTGGAGACGTTACCGCATCCCTGCCGGGAACGGCGCCGCGGGTGATCCAGTGGAACGGTGACGGGGAGGAGCGGAACGCGCGACGGGAGGGGGTGGGGCAGAGGTCGGATGGCGATGCGCCTGCCTACGTGATCTACACCTCCGGTTCCACCGGCCGGCCCAAGGGGGTCCAGGTGACGCACCGCGCCCTGGTGAACTTCCTCTGGTCGATGAAGGAGGAGCCGGGCCTCCGGGCGGAGGACGTCTGGCTCTCCGTGACCCCCCTGTCGTTCGACATCGCCGGGCTCGAGCTCTACCTTCCCCTGATTGTCGGTGGCCGTGTGGTCCTGGCAAGCCGGGAGACGGCCATGGACGGCCGGCGCCTGCTCGCATTGCTACGGGATTCGGAGGCCACCGTCCTGCAGGCGACGCCGGCCAGTTGGCGTCTGCTCCTCGCGGCGGACTGGGAGGGGACTCCGGGCCTTACCGCGCTCTGTGGCGGTGAAGCCCTGCCGCGGCGTCTGGCGGCGGACCTCTGCGAGCGCGTCGGCGCGCTCTGGAACGTGTACGGTCCGACCGAGACCACCATCTGGTCGACGCTGGCACGGGTCGAGCCGGAGGAGGGGCCCATCTCCATCGGCCGTCCCCTGGCCAATACGCAGGTCCACCTCCTGGACACGGACTGGCGTCCGGTCCCCGTGGGCGCCGCGGGAGAGCTCTGCATCGGCGGAACCGGTCTCGCCGTGGGCTACCTGCGGCGTCCCGACCTGACGGCGGAGAGGTTCATTCCCGATCCTCTCGGTCCGGTGCCAGGGGCACGCCTCTACCGAACCGGCGACTTGGCGCGCTTCTGGAGCGACGGCCGGCTGGAGTACCTCGGCAGGCAGGATCACCAGATCAAGCTACGGGGTTTCCGTATCGAGCTCGAGGAGATCGAGGCGGTGCTCGGCCGCCATCCATTGCTCCGGCAGGTGGTAGTGCGGCCGCGCCAGGACGCGACGGGGGAGCCCCGGCTGGTAGCCTGGATCGTGGCGGCGGAGGGAATCGCGGCGCCTTCGGCCTCCGATCTTCGGGTCTACCTGCACGACAAGCTGCCCGAGCCCATGGTGCCGGCCGCCTTCGTTGCTCTCGACGCCCTGCCGCTCACTCCCAACGGCAAGGTCGATACCAAGGCGCTGCCCGAGCCCGACGCCAAACGCCTCCTTGGCGCGGCGCCCCGGGACCTCTTGGAGCTCAAGCTACTGGAGATCTGGAAGGGCCTCTTCAGCCAGGCGGAGATCGGCATCACCGACGACTTCTTCGAGTTGGGAGGACATTCGCTCCTGGGTGTACGGCTCATGGCGCTGATCCGCCGGCGCTTCGAGCGCGAGCTGCCCCTCGCCACTCTGTTCAAGCACCCCACGGTGGGCGGGTTGGCGGGGGTGTTGCGCCGCCAGGCTTCAGATGCCCCCTGGTCGCCTCTCGTGACCATCCAGCCCTCGGGCTCGGGCGCGCCGTTCTTCTGTGTCCATCCCATCGGTGGGCAGGTGCTCTGCTACGCCGGGCTCGCCCGCCACCTCGGCACCGGCCGCCCCTTCTACGGGATTCAGGCCCCGCCCCTGGAGCAGGATGCGGGATTCCTCCACACGACGGTCGAGGGCATGGCGGCGGCGTACATCGATGTCCTCCGATCGGTGCAGGAGACCGGGCCCTATCTGATCGGTGGAGCCTCCTTCGGTGGCCTGGTGGCCTACGAGATGGCGCAACAGCTCGTCCGCCAGGGAGAGGAGGTCGCCCTGCTCGCGCTGCTCGACACCATCCGGCCCGTCCACAACCGCCGGATCACCGAGTCTGACTACGCCGCGGAGCTGGCGGGCCTGGTCCGTGAGTACGCGTCCGAGCGAGGCCGTGACGATCTGTCCTTCTCGGCGCAGGACCTCCTGCCGCTGGACCGTGAAGGGCAACTCCAACTGATCCTGGAGACGCTCCGCGCCTTCGACCTGCTCCCGGCGGAGATCGACCTGGACTGGCTGCGCCGGTTCGTCGATGGCCATCTGTCCCGGCTAGAGGCCCGCCTCTCCTATGAGCCGGCACCGTATCCAGGGAGGATCACACTCTTCAAGGCGCGCGACCAGGACTCCCGGTATCTCGAAGAGCTCTCCATTGATGCGCGCGCGGATGTGTTGGAGCCCACACTCGGCTGGTCGGCCCTGTGCGCAGGTCGTGTCGACGTCCTCCAAGTCCCCGGGTATCATGCCAACATCTTCCTCGAGCCGCATGTCCGGGTCCTGGCGCGGGAGCTTGGACGGACTATCGACGAAACTCTCGGAGCCGGTGCGTCGGTCACGGCGCCGGCGTCCACGCTCGCCGGAAGCGTCCTCGACAAGGAGTCTTGATTCATGAGCGATCTGCTGCAGGACATTCGTTACGGACTCCGCGCCATCCGGAAGAGCCCCGGGTTCGCGGCGGCCGTCTTGCTCACCTTGATGATCGGTATCGGTGCCAACAGCGCCATCTTCAGCGTCATCGACGCGGTCTTGCTGCGCCCGCTGCCCTATTCGGACCCGCAGCGCCTCGTCGTGGCCTGGACCCAGTTCTTGCAGGTCGGGATCTCGGAAAACTACTTTTCCATTGCCGAGTTTCAAGACCTGATGAAGCAGAACCGTTCGTTCGAGCGGGTCGCGGCGTATCGCAGCACCGTGAACCTCAACCTCACGGGCGTTGCCGAGCCCGAGCGGCTGCCGTCGGCCATGGTCACGTCGGACTTCTTCCCGATCCTTGATGTCGACGCCCAGGCCGGCCGCACGTTCCTCCAGGAGGATGCGGACAGTGACCGAGACGTGGTGGTGCTCAGCCATGGTTTATGGCAGCGGCGGTTCGGTTCTGATCCCGGGGTGGTCGGGCGCACCATGTCGCTGGACGGCAAGGCGAACGTTATCGTCGGAGTCATGCCGG
>DASPJI010000086.1:0-6247 GCA_035628695.1 Thermoanaerobaculia bacterium
GCGCCTCGATCAGATTGGAGAACGACAGCCTGGAGTCCCTGAGCTCGGGCCTGTGGATGAGCGCCTCCCAACGCCGCGCACCCCCCGCCACTGGATAGGAGCGGCCGGCCACCCAACTCTTGAGGGTGTTCTCCGACATCCTGAGATAGCGTGCCGCCTCAGGGAGCGAGTAACGGGGCAATTCGTTCGAATCCACGGCTTCATTGTAAAACATCCGGCGGCCGGCTCTCGCCGGCCGCCGGGTTCCCCCTACCTCTCTACTCCCCCATCCGCCCCTCCAGAATCGCCCCCGCCCGCTCCAGGACCACCGCGCCCGCTGCTTCCAGCAGGTTCGCCAGCGCTTCCGGTGACCTCAGGATGCACTCGACGACGTGCAGGGCGTCGATGAGCTTGTCGTCGAAGACGGCGAGGTGGCCGAGGACCTCTCCTCCGGACTCGACGGGGTAGCCGTCGGCGGTGGGTTCCTTGTGGAGCCGGTAGAGGGGATCGCGGCCGGTGCCGGGGAGGAGGGCGGCGATCAGCAGGGCGTGGTGCGGGTCGAAGAAGACCGCCGTGGGACGGTAGCCCCGGGCGGGCGGCGTCTCCGGACGGAAGACGGCGTAGAAGGTGGCCCGGATCTCCTCTAGGCGCCAAGTCCCGGCCACCGCCGCCTCCGCGGCCGAGGGCGGCTCCAGGCGCTCGCCGAGACGGTCCAGGAACTCGCGCAGGAAAATGTTGGGCACACGGGGGGTGTTACGATCGTCATCGCTTCGCATTGGATCTAACTCCTTTGTGAAGTAGGTCCGGGGGGGAGTTGTCGGCTCGCTCCCGGGCCGCTTCCATCTGTGTTGGCCGAAGCCGGAACGCCCGGATCGGCGGCGAAACAACAAACGGCACAGCGACTTCTACGACGGGTACGGATCAGGCTGGGTCCCTTCGGGTCCGGATACCTCCTTTCCTCGGGACGCGATGGCTTCGCGCCAGAGCGCTATGGGGAATTATATGGAAGAGGACCCGACAAAGCAAGCGAAAGGTGAAGATCGGCACGATTGATCCTACCAACCGAGCCGGACCTTCATCTCCTCCCAGGTCACCCCCGCTTCAGGGTTCTGGCGGGCTTCGAGCAACCGAGCCTCCAGTAACGTCTGGAGGTCATCAGAGAGTATGCCGTCAGGGGGCGGCGAGGCCTGGGACCAGAGAGCCTGGGCTACATCGAGTTGCTCCTCGAGCGGCAGCTCCAATGCGCGTCGGATCAGATCATCCTTATCCATAGGTCTATTGTGCTCCTGCTCCGCTCGCGAGGCGCTCCCCCAATCTCCCCACCCCCTCCGCGAAGACCCCCGGCTCGGGGAGCAGGGAGACGACCAGGTAGTCGTCGGTCGCGAAGTCGAAGAAGTAGCCCGGATGGACGAGGACGCCGGCATGCTCCAAGAGTTCCAGGGCCAGGTCTTCGTCCGCAATGGGTAGAGCGACGCGGAGGACGGCGGACCAGCCCCCTTTGGGTTCGAGGAGGTGGAGGGTCGGGTGGCCGGCTAGGGCGTCTCGGAGCGTCGCGAGGTTGGCGCGCAGGCGGTCCAGGATCAGGGCGCGGAGGCGGGGAACCAGGGCGAGCAGCTCGGGGAGTGCGCGCTGGACCGGGGTCGCGACCGAGAGGTAGCTGTCTGCGACCAGCTCCAGGGCGGCGAGGGCTTGGCGGCGGAGGTCGCGGGGGCCGCCGGCGCGGATCCAGCCCAGCTTCCAGGAGGGGAGGCCGGCGCTCTTCGAGAGGCCTCCTAATGAAAAGGTAAGAACTTCAGCGTCCAGGGATGCGGCGGGGAGGGCGGCCGGGGGCAGGTCGGCGAGAGGGTAGTCGGCGAAGACCTCGTCCGAGATCAGCGGCAGGCCTCGGGCGGCGCAGAGGGTGGCGAGGGCCTGCTGCTCCGGCGGGGTGAAGAAGCGGCCGGCCGGGTTGCCCGGGTGGACGACGGCGAGGAGGCGCGTGCGCTCGGTGAGGGCGAGGTCCACCGTCTCGACGTCCAGGCGCCGGCCAGGGGCGCTGTGGACGTGCCGCAGCTCCAGACCGTCGAGCGCCGCCAGGCTGTCGAGCAGAGGATAGGACGGCACCGCCGTCAGCACCTCGTCCCCCGGGTCGGCGAAGAGCTTGAAGAGAAAGGAGTAGGACTCGCTGGTCGAGGCGGTCAGCAGGAGGTCGTCCGGCTCGACGGGGTCCCCGGGACGGGACAGGGCGGCGGCCAGGGCCTCGCGCGCCTCGGGCAGTCCCCTGGGGTGCGGCGGATAGTCCGGCCTCCCGGCGCGCCCGAGCAGCTCCGCCAGCTCCTCCTCGGGATACGGCAGCCCCACCCGTGTCGGGTTCGTCTCTGTCAGATCGAGGGTGGGGAGCCCGGAGGCCGAGCGCTCCGCCATCGCCCGGGTCAGGCGGTTGGAGGGGGCGTCCCAGGGGAGGCGGCGGGAGAGGCGGAGGGGGGTGGAGGGCATGCGGGGAGTCTAGCGCCCTCACCCCCCGACCCCCTCTCCCGCCTCCCCACCCCCCTCCCCGGGAGAGGGGGAGGCGATCTCGCTAAGGTAAGATCCCGCCGTGTCCACCGCCCTGCCCGACCTCGAGACCGTCTGCGCGACCCGCTATGTGACCCCGCTGCGGGAGGGGGGCTCGCTGCCCGCCATCGTCGAGGCGAGCGACTCGGGGATGTATGTGCTCAAGTTCCGGGGGGCGGGGCAGGGGCCTCTCGCGCTGGTGGCCGAGCTGATCGCCGGCCAGGTCGGGCGGGCGCTCGGGCTCAAGGTGCCCGAGCTGGTGCTGATGGAGGTGGATACGGCGCTCGGACGCAACGAGCCGGACCCGGAGATCCGCGAGCTGCTCCGCGCCAGCGTCGGGATCAACCTGGGGGTCGATTACCTGCCGGGGTCTGTGACGTTCGACACGGCGGCCGACCGCGCCATGGCCGACATCGCCTCGGAGACGGTCTGGTTCGACGCGTTCATCACCAACGTCGACCGGACGCCGCGCAACCCCAACCTGCTCTGGTGGCACAAGGTCCTCTATCTCATCGATCACGGCGCGGCCCTCTACTTCCATCACAACTGGCCGAGCCGGGAGGCCATGGCCGCCAGCCGGTTCGCCGCCATCCGCGACCATGTTCTCCTCCCCTGGGCGAGCCGCCTGGAGGAGGCCGACCAGAGGCTGCGCCCGCTGCTCGGCGAGGATCTGTTCGCCCGCGTCGTGGCCCAGATCCCGGAGGACTGGCTGATGCCCGAGCCGGGGCTCTCGGCGGACGACCGGCGCGCCGGTTATGTGGAGCTCCTGACGAAGCGGCTCGCCGCGGCGTCCTTCCTGGAGGAGGCGGTCCGTGCCCACGCGCAGCTCGTATGACTACGCCGTGATCCGGGTGGTGCCGCGGGTCGAGCGCGGGGAGCTCGTCAACGCCGGGGTGATCCTCTTCTGTCTGGAGAAGGACTTCCTCCAGGCCCGGGTCGAGGTCGACGAGCCGCGCCTGCGCGCCCTCTGGCCCGGGATCGACGTCGAGCTGGTCCGCCAGCACCTGGAGGCGATCCCCAGGATCTGCGCCGGCAGCCCGGGCGCCGGCCCCATCGGCAAGCTCTCCCTGCGCGAGCGCTTCCATTGGTTGGTGGCGCCGCGCAGCACGATCATCCAGGTCTCCCCCGTGCACGCGGGCCTCTGCGACCATCCGGAGCGGGCGATCGAGGATCTGTTCCAGAAGGTGGTGCTCGTTTCTTAAAGTACAAGCACTAAGAGGTAAGAAGGAGGACGAGCATGCGTTTGACCGACGACCAGATCAGGACCTATGAGGAGGAGGGATGGCTCCTCCTGCCCGGATGCTTTTCGGCCGCGGAGGTCGGCACGCTGAAGGCGCAGCTCTCCGCCGAGTTCGCCGCGGACTCGGAGCGGCGGGTGCTCGAGAAGGGGAGCACTATCGTGCGGTCGGTCTACGGATCGCACGCGGTCAACGAGGTCTTCGGGCGCCTGGTCCGGATCCCGCGCCTGCTCGAGCCGGCCCGCCAGCTCCTCGGCGGCGACGTCTACGTCCATCAGTTCAAGATCAACGCGAAAGCGGCCTTCGGGGGTGATGTCTGGGAGTGGCACCAGGACTACATCTTCTGGTTGCGGGAGGACGCGATCCCGGAGCCGCGCCTGGTCAACGTGGTGGTCTTCTTCGACGAGGTCAACGAGTTCAACGGCCCGATGTTCATGGTCGACGGCACGCACAAGGAGGGGGTGCTGAGCTCCCGCACCCTGGAGAAGCCGCCGGAAGGCTACGGCGACAGCCCGGCCTGGATCTCGAACCTCACGGCCGACCTCAAGTACTCGATCGGCAAGGAGATCGTGGCGGAGATGGTGGGCCGGCACAGCCTCTCCTCGGCGAAGGGGCCCGCCGGCTCGGTGCTGTTCTTCCATCCGAACCTGCTGCACGGCTCGACTCCGAACATGTCCCCCTTCGACCGGCAGATCGCGATCGTCACCTACAACAGCGTCGAGAACCCGCCGGGACCGGTGGAGAAGCGGCGCCCCTGGTTCCTGGTGAGCGAGAGCTGCGAGGCGCTGACCCCGTTGCCCGACGACGCTCTGGCCGGCTGAGGCCTCCTCGAGAAGTGGGCCTCTGGCCTTTCCGTCCAGGAAAGGCGACAATCGCCGGCGATGCCGCCGGCCGGCCCTCCCATGACATCCGCCGAAGATTGGACCATCGAAGAGGACATCCGCCGGGCCTCGACCCTGCCGGGGAGGGTCTACTCCGATCCCCACTGGTTCGCCCTGGCCCGGGAGCGGGTCTTCGCCCGGAGCTGGCAGCTCGTCGGCGACACCGACTCCGTCCGCGTGCCGGGGCAGGTCTTCCCCTTCACCCTCTTGGAAGGGGTGCTCGACGAGCCGCTCGTCCTCACCCGCGACGGCTCCGACACGGTCCACTGCCTGTCCAACGTCTGCACCCACCGGGGGACGATCCTGTGCGAGGGCGCCGGGGTGGAGCAGGTGTTCCGGTGCCGCTACCACGGCCGGCGGTTCTCTCTGGACGGCCGTTTCCTCTCGATGCCCGAGTTCGGCGAGGTCGAGGGCTTTCCGTCGGAGCGCGACCATCTGGCCCGGGTCCCCCTGGGGCGCTGGGGGAAGTTCCTGTTCGCCTCGCTGGACCCGGCGTTCCCCCTGGCCGAGCTGATCGCCGAGATGGACGCCCGGGTGGGTTGGCTCCCCCTGAGGGACGCGGTGCTCGACCCGGCGCGCTCGCGGGACTACCTGGTGCGGGCCAACTGGGCGCTCTACTGCGACAACTATCTGGAGGGGTTCCATATCCCGTACGTCCACTCGGGGCTCAATGCCGCGCTGGACTATGGCGAGTACCGGACGGAGCTCTACTCCTGGGCCAACCTGCAGCTCGGGGTGGCGAGCGGCGGCGACGACGACGTCTTCGACCTGCCGGCCTCGTCGCCGGACGCGGGGCAGCGCATCGCCGCCTACTACTACTGGCTGTTCCCCAACACCATGTTCAACGTCTATCCCTGGGGGATCTCGGTGAACGTGGTGCGCCCCCTGGCACCGGACCGCACGCGGGTCTCCTTCCTCTCCTATGTCTGGGACCCGTCACGCCTCGACCGCGGGGCCGGCACGGGGCTCGACCGGGTGGAGCGCGAGGACGAGGCCGTGGTCGAGGGGGTGCAGCGGGGCGTCCGCTCGCGCCTCTATCACCGGGGCCGGTACTCCCCGACGCGCGAGCAGGGGGTGCACCACTTCCACCGGTTGCTCGAACGGTTCCTGCGTGGATAGGCGCCCGGAGCTGATCCGGGGGCTCGGCACCTGGGACGGCGCGCTCCTCACCATCGGCTCGGTGGTGGGAACGGGGATCTTCCTCACCACGTCGGACATGGCGCGGGTGCTCCCCCGGCCGGGGCTGATCCTCCTGGTCTGGCTGGTGGGGGGATTGCTGACGCTGGCCGGGGCGCTGACCTATGCCGAGCTGGGGGTGATGTTCCCGCGCGCCGGCGGCCTCTACCATTTCATCAAGGAGACCTACGGGCCGCTCTGGGGGTTCCTCTACGGCTGGACCGCCTTCCTGGTCATCATGTCCGGGGGGATCGCCGCCCTCGGGGTGGCCTTCGGCGAGTACCTGGGGAGCTTCCTGCCCTGGTTCTCCACGGGGCACATCCTGCTGAACGTGCCCATCGGCGGCTGGAGCTGGACGGTGAGCGGCGGCCAGGTGGCGGCGGCGCTGGCCATCCTGCTCCTCACCGGGATCAATCACCTCGGCTTGAAGGAGGGGGCCGG
>DASPJI010000087.1:0-3369 GCA_035628695.1 Thermoanaerobaculia bacterium
GGCGGTCCGCCGCTCCCTCTACCGCAGCGGCGTCGAGTGCGACCTGCTGGAGCACCACGACGTCAACCTGAACGGCGTGCTGCCGGTCCGCTTCGACCGGATCTGGCAGGAGGCCCGGCCGGTGCGCTTCCGGGGGGCCGAGGCCCTGGTCATGTCCCCCGAGGACCTGCTGGTCTCCCTCTGCGTCAACGCCTGCCGCAAGCGCTATTTCCGGTTGAAGAGCCTGTTCGACCTGGCGGAGAGCGTCCGCCGCCTCGAGGGGCTGGACTGGGACCGGCTCGCCCGCCGCGCCCGGGAGCACGGCTGCGCGGCGGTGGCCTGGACGGCCCTCGTCGCCACCCGCGAGACGCTGGGGTGTCCCCTGCCCGAGGGGGCGCTCGGCGGCCTCGGCGTGCCGGCGGTCCGCCGGCGGCTGGCCGGGGGGCTGCTCTCCCGTTTCCTCCGCACCTCCTCGCTGGTGGGCGAGCCGCGCGCCGGCCTCTCCCGGCTCCTCCCCTACGCCGCCCTGCGGCCGATGGAGGCGTGGCGGGCGTTCCGGCTCACCGTCACCCACCGGCCCCCTCCCCACCACCGGGCCGAGGTGGCCGAGCGGGCCGCCTTCGTCGGCGGCACTCCGGAAGCTTCCGCCGGCCTGTCAGAGGTTCCGGCGGCGCGTCAGAGTTTCCGGCGGCGCGCCGGAAGCTCCGGCGGCGCGCCGTAGTCTTCGGCGCCGCGTTGGAAGCTTCCGGTCCCCTGTCAGAGGTTCCGGCGGCTCGTCGAAGGTTCCGATGGCCCGCCGGAAGCTCTGAGAGGGCGTCCGAAGCGTCGGCGGCTCGCCGGAAGCTTCGGCGGCGCGCTGGAAGCTTACGGCGGCGTGTCAGAGTTTCCGCTGGCCTGTCAGAGATTCCGGCGGCGCGTCAGAGCTTCCGATGGCTCGTCAGAGTTTCCGATGGCGCGCCGTAGCCTTCGGCGGCGCGCCGGAGCTTCCGGCGGCCCGTCGGAGCGGCCGGACGCCTGCCGTATACTCCGGAGATGTCTTCCGGGCTCCCCTTCGAAGCCGTGCGGGACCTCGCCCGCGAGGCGCCGGTCGCCATCACCGTCCGCGGTCTCTCCATGGCGCCGCGGCTGCGGGACGGCGACCGGGTGGAGATCGCGCCGGCGCGCTTCTACCGGCCGGGGGACGTGGTGGCCTTCAGGAACGCCGACGGCCACCTGATCGTGCACCGGCTCCTGGGGTATCGCCTGCGCGCCGGGCGGCTCGCCTGCGTCACCCGGGGGGATGCCGCACCGCTGCCGGACGCCCCCATCCCCTTCGCGAACCTTCTGGGCCGCGTCGTCCGGGTCGCCCACATCGCGCGCCGGACGCCGCGGCAGGCCGGGCTGGTCACACCGATGGACCGCGTCCGGTCCGTCCTCGGATTCCTCGCCCTCGCCGCCGCCGCGGCCGGGCGCCGCCTGCGCGGATGAGCTTCGGCGAGCAGTTCCTGGTCCATCCGGACCTCTTCCCGGCGCGGCGGAGCGGCGAGACCTGGGGGGAGCGCGAGCTGGTCATCGACCTGCCGGGCGGGCCCTATCTCTTCACCGGCCTGAACGCCGGACAGGAGGCCCACGTCCGGCGCCGCTTCGGCTCCTTCTGCGGGCTGGGGGCCGGCTCTCCGCCCGCGGTGGAGACGCGGTTCTTCCGCGCCGCCGAGGCGGACTTCCGGGAGATCGACACCCGCGGCTGGGAGTACGGGCTCGACCTCGACTTCGGGCTCGCCGCCGTGCGCGTCGCCGGCCTGCGGCTGATGGCCCGCCTCGACTGGCGGCCCGGCCTCGCCGCCGCCGTCTGGACGCCGGACGCGGGGGGCGAGGCCTTCGCCGGCATCTTCGAAAACGCCTTCCGCGCCCTGGTCTCCTATCGCCTGCTGGAGAGCGGCGGCGTGGTCCTCCATGGCGCCGCCCTGGCCCGTCGTCAGGAGGGAGGGGGAGCGTTCCTCTTCCTGGGGCGCTCGGGGGCGGGGAAGAGCACCGTGTCCCGGCTCGGGATGGAGCGCGGGCTGACGGTGCTGTCGGACGACCTCAACGCCCTGCTCCCCGGCGAGCTCCCCGGGGCCGCGGTGGCCACGGTGGCCGCGGCCACCGCGGTCGTGAAGCTGCCGTTCACCGGCGACGTCGGCGAGCCGGGCGCGCCGTCGCCTCCGCATCCGCTGCGCGCCCTGTTCCGGCTGGAGAAGAGCGCGGAGGAGGCCGTCTCCCCCCTCTCCCGGGCCGAGGTGGTGGGCTGCCTCCTCGCCTGCTCGCCGTTCCTCAACACCGACCCCTATCGCCGCGAGACGCTGGTGTCGATCCTCTCCGCCCTCGTCCCGCGGAGCCTGCCGGCGTACGCCCTGCGCTTCTCCCTGACCGGCCGCTTCTGGGAGCTGCCGGAGCTGGCATAGCCTTCGCGCTATACTGTTGGCAATGCAGCCACTTGCCCTCCGCAGCATCCTGCGCCGCCGGGCGGACGTGCGCTTCCGGGTCATCGACCGCGAGGCGGTGGTGGTGCGCCAGAGCGCCGCCGAGGTCGTCGTCCTCAACGAGGTGGCGGCGCGCATCCTGACCCTGGCCGACGGCTCCACCTCCCTGGAGAGCTGGGTCGACGTCCTGGCCGCGGAGTACGAAGCCTCGCGCGAGACGCTGGAGCGGGACGTGGCCGGCTTCGCCGCCGAGCTGGTGGAGCAGGGGCTCCTCGAGGTCGCGTAGATGAGCTTCGGAGACCTCCTCCAGAAGACCTGGCGCGACAACATCCTCTTCTCGGCCCTGATCGAGCTGACGTACCGCTGCAACCTCGACTGCTTCTTCTGTTACAACGACCTCGGGCTGCGCGGCGAGCCCCTGCGCACCGAGCAGTGGTTCCGCCTCTTCGACGACCTCCGGGAGATGGAGGTGCTGAACCTCACCCTCTCCGGAGGCGAGCCGCTGGCCCACCCCGATTTCCTCCGGCTGGGGGCGCGCGCCCGGGAGCTCGGCTTCGTGGTGCGGGTCAAGTCGAACGGCCACGCCCTGCGCGGGGAGCTGGCGCGCCGGCTGCGCGACGAGGTCGACCCGTTCCTGGTGGAGGTCAGCCTGCACGGCGCCACCGCCGCCGTCCACGACCGCCAGACCCGGGTGCCCGGCAGCTTCGACCGCCTCCTGGCCAACCTGCGGGAGATGCGGGAGCTGGGTCTGCGGGTGAAGGTCAACAGCACCCTCACCGCCTGGAACGAGGGGGAGATCGAGGGCATGCTCGACCTCTCGGACTCCCTGGGGCTCCCCCTCCAGATCGACCCCGAGGTGACGCCGCGCGACGACGGCGACGCCGAGCCGCTGTCCGTCTCTCCCTCACGCGAGGGGGTGGCGCGCCTGTTCGCACTGCTGAAGGCGCGGGCG
>DASPJI010000088.1:0-16168 GCA_035628695.1 Thermoanaerobaculia bacterium
CAGAAGAGCCGCCGGAGCCCGGCACAGCCGTCGAAGATCCCTTCCTGCTCCAGGAACACCGAGAGCTGGGACGGCACGAGTTGGAGCACCGTCACGCCGCGGCGGGCGATCGTCTCCAGGAGGTAGGAGTTGTCGCGCTGCCCTCCCGGCTCGGCCAGCAACAGACGGGCGCCGGCGATCAGAGGGACGAAGATCTCCCAGACCGACGCATCGAAGCTGTATGGGGTCTTCTGCAGGACGCGGTCGTCCGCCCCCAGGGGGAAGCGCCGCTGCATCCAGAGCAGGCGGTTGAGGATCGCCCGGTGGGAGATCATCACCCCCTTCGGCCGCCCGGTCGAGCCAGAGGTGTAGATCACATAGGCCAGATCGTCGGGGGCGGCGCCGGGCCCCTGCCACTCCCCGGCCTCCAGCTCGAGGCGGTCCAGGCAGACGACCCGGAACCGCCCCTCCGGGAAGCGGCCGGCGAGTGCCTGGCGGGTGAGGAGGACGGCCGCCCCGGCGTCCTCCAGCATCCTGTCGAGGCGCTCCTGGGGATAATCGGGGTCGAGAGGCACGTAGGCCCCTCCGGCTGCCAGCACTCCCAGGAGGCTCACTACCATCTCCGGCGAGCGCTCGACCGCCACGGCGACCCTCACTTCGGGGCCGATGCCCAGCCGGCGCAGGTGGGAGGCCAGCCGGGAGGCACGGTCGATGAGCTCGGCGCGCGTCATCTCACCGCCGTCCCACTCCAGGGCGGTGCCGTGCGGGTCGCGCGCCGCCCGCTCGGCAACCCGCTCCCACAGGGTTCCCGCCGGCCCGGAATCGGTGCCGGTGGCGTTCCACTCCACCAGCGTCCGCTGGCGCTCGGCGCCGCCGAGGATCTCCAGGTCGCCGACGCGGCTCTCGGGAGCCGCCAGGGCGTTCCGGAGCAGCGTCTCGTACCAGCGCCCCAGCCGCTCCACGTCGGCGTGACCCAGGAGGCCGGCGTCGTAGACGAGATCGGCGCCGAGCGAGGTGACCTCACGGCGGTACCGCTGGACGCGGAGCATCACCTCGAAACGCTCGCTCCAGCAGTGACGCCGGGCCATCGTGAAGGTCAGGCCGCCCGCCTCGGCCGGCGGCCGGACATCGGTGAGCTCGAACGCGAAGGGGAGCGCCGCGGCTCGTGCGCCACCGGCGGCGAGGTCCCAGTCGAAGTACTCCTGCCAATCGTCGAGCTCTCGTAGCGACGCGCCCACCCGCCGTACCAGGGAGGTGAAGGGGCCCTCCCCGGGCGCGCACGCCAGCGGCAGGCAGCGGGCATAGGGACCGAGCGCCGCCACCATCTCCTCGTACTTGCGGCCGCCGCGCACCACGCCGAGGACGAGCTCCTCCCGGTCCGCCACCAGACCCAGCAGGAGCTGCCAGACCGCGAGCAGCACCGCCTCCAGGCCCACCTCCGGCGGCGCCCCGCTCTGCTCCGCCACCGCCGACGCGTGCGCCGCGAGGTCGCCGGGAAAAGAGAGCGCCACCGTGCGCGGCGTGAAGCCTGCCGGCAGCTCCGCTCCCGGGCTCCGGAGCGAGAACGGCAGCGCGGCCTCCAGCCCGTCGGCCGGAGCGGCGCGGCGCCAGAAGCTCTTCCCTTCGGCAGACTCCTCCAGCGTCAGGATCTCGTTGTTCCAGGCGGCGAGGTCGGCGTATTGGAAGGGGTCCGTCATCTCGCCGCGGCCATAGGCGCGGGCGATCTCCAGCGTCAGGTTGTCCAGGCTGGCGCCGTCGCCGCAGAGAGCGGGCAGGCCGAGCAGCAGCAGGTGGCGGCCGGAACCGAGGCAGGCGACGGCGGCGCGCAGCGGCTCTGGGCCGTCCGCATCGTCAGCGGCGGCGGTTTGCCATTCCGCGAGGAGCTGGTCTAGCGGCGTGCCGGCCCCTGATGACAGGCTCGCGAGCCGCGGCAGGGCATCGCCGATCACCTGCAGCGGATAAGGCATCCCCGGTAGGACGTGGAACGACGTGCGCAGGATCTCGTGGCGGCGCGCCACGACTTCCAGCGCCACTTGGAGGGCGCCCGGATCGAGGTCGCCGGCGATCTCTACCACGCAGGCGCTCCGGTAGGGGTGGAACGACGGGCTCGGGCAGAGTTGCCAGAGACGGCGCTGCTGGGGCGAGAGGGGCAGCCCCTGCAGGGAGGTGGCTTCCTGGATCAAGCGCCCTCCCTGGCTTCGGCCGCGTCGGGCTCCTTGCGGGCGCGCAGACGGAAGCGCTCCCTGGCCGCGCTCTCCGCCCTGGCCTTCTCTCGCGACCGCCGGCTCTCCTCCTCGCGGGCGAGGGCCTCCTGCACGGCGGAGAGCGCCGCGTCCGGCCGCAGGGCGAGCCACTCCAGAATCACCTCGAGCTCGCGCGCCATGGCGGCGACGGTACCGCGCGCGAAGAGATCGTGGCGGTACTGCAGGCAGGCCTGGAACGAGCCGGCGGAGTGGATCAGGATGAGGTTCAGCTCGAACTGCGACAGCCCGTCATCGAACCCGAAAGGCCGGGCGGTCAACTCCGCCGCCCCCTCCTCGTCCGGTGGCAGCTCCACGAAGTTGAGACCCGCCTGCAGGAAGGGGCTGAAGCTCAGCGTCCGGTCGGGAGCCAGCTCTTCGATGACCCGGTCGAGAGGAACGTCGCCCTGCGCGTAGGCTTCGAGGAGGTGACGGCGAACCCTGGCGAGGAGGGCGCGCAGGGACGGATCGCCGGTGAGATCGGCGCGCAGCAGCAGGGTGTTGACGAACAGACCGATCAGGTTCTCGGTCTCGTGGCGGTCGCGGAATCCCACTGGCGAGGCGATGACGAAGTCCTCCTGCCGGGCACGGGTGCCGAGGAGGATCTGGAACGCGGTCAGGAAGAGGGGGAAGAGCCCGCCCCCCTCGGCGATGCCGAGCACGCGCAGGGGCTCGGCGAGCGCGGCCGGCAGGTCCCATACCTCACGGGCGCCGCGGAAGCTCTGCACCGCCGGCCGCGGGTGGTCCGTGGGCAGCCGCAGGAAGACCGGCGCGCCGGCGAGCCGCCCGCGCCACCAGGCGAGCCGTTCCGCCAGCGCCGCGTCGTCGAGCCGCTCGCGCTGCCAGCCGGCGAAATCCCGATACTGGATCGGCAGCTCCGGCAACGCCGGCGGACTCCCCCCCGCCAGGGCGAGATAGGCAGCGCGCGCCTCCTGTGCCAGCAGGCGGGTCGACCACTGATCGGCGGTGATGTGATGCACCGCATACGCCATCACGTGCTCGTCGGCGGCCAGGCGCAGGAGCAGGCAGCGCAGCAGGGGGCCGCGCGCCAGATCGAAGGCGCCGGCAGCCACCGCCGCGGCCCGCCGCCGCGCCTCCTCCAGCCGCGCGCCCTCCGGCAGGCCGCTCAGGTCGGCCACCGGCAGCGCCACCGGAGCCGGCGGCCGGACGATCTGCCGGGGGCGCCCACGGTCGGCGGCGAAGACGGTGCGCAGCGACTCGTGGCGCCTCACCACCTCGTCCAGGGCCTGGCGCAGCAGCGGCACGCGCAGCCGGCCGAGCAGGCGCACCGCCGCGGCGATGTTGTAGAACGAGCTCTCCGTCTCCACCTGGTCGACCAACCAGAGCCGCTGCTGGGCGAACGACAGCGGATACGAGTCCGCCTCCGGCAGCAGCGGAATCCCGGTCACGGCGGGGTGACCGGCCTGCAACCGGGCCACCTCGCCGGCGAGCGACTCGACGGTCGCCGCCTCGAAGATCCGTCCCAGCGGCACCTCGACGCCCAGCTCCGCCCGGATGCGGGCAAGGAGCTGTGCCGCCAGGAGCGAGTGACCGCCGAGCGCGAAGAAGCTCTCGCGGACCCCCACCTCCGGCACGCCCAGCAGCTCCTGGAAGAGAGCGCCCAGCTTCTCCTCGAGCGGCGTCCGCGGCGCCAGCCGCTCCGCGCCGAGCCGCGCCGCCAGCCGGTCCGGGTCGGGCAGGGCGCGGCGGTCGAGCTTCCCCGTCAGCGTGCGCGGCAGGGACTCCAGGCGCACGAAGGCGGACGGCACCATGGCATCGGGCAGCCGCGCCGCCAGGAAATCCCGCAGCCGGCCGGCGTCCAGCTCCGCCGGCTCTTCCGAAAGGCCGGGACCGGCGCCCATAACAAGGTAGGCGCAGAGGAACTTGTCACCCTGGGTGTCCGTGCGGTCGACCACCGCCGCGTCGCGGACCGCAGGGTGGGAGCGCAGCGCCTCCTCGATGGGCGCGATCTCGACGCGGACGCCGCGCACCTTCACCTGCTGGTCGCGCCGGCCGAGGAGCTCGAGGAGACCGTCCTCGCGCAGGCGGCCGAGGTCGCCGGTGCGGTAGATCAGGTCGTCGGGACGGTCGCTGAAAGGGTTGCGCACGAAGACGGACGCCGTCAGCTCCGGCTGGTTCAGGTAGCCCAGCGACCGGTACGGTGTGCGGAGAACGATCTCCCCCACCTGCCCGGGAGGGCAGGGGGCCTCCTCCTCGTCAAGAACGATCACCCGCGCCCCCGGCAGCGGCTGGCCCACGGGGATCATCCGTGCCTCCCCGTCCTCCGGCCGCACCCGGTGGAAGAGCTTGATCATGGTGGTTTCGCTGGGCCCGTAGAGGTTGACCAGCTCGATGCGGTCGCCGAAGACGGCGCGCCATCGCCGGACGTCCGCCGGCAGCAGCGGCTCGCCGGCGAGGAGGACCTGCCGCAACGCCGGGAAGCGGTCGGCCGTCAGCTCCTGCCGCAACAGCGAACGGAAGACCGTCGGTGTGTAGTGGACCAGGGTCAGCCGCTCGCCGTGGATCCAGTCCGCCAGCCGCGCGCCGTCGAGGACGACCTCACGGTCCGCCGGGGCGCACAGCGTGCCGCCGGCGGCCAGAGGGACGAAGAGATCGCGCAGGACGGCGTCGAAGGCCGGCGAGGTGAGCTGGCTGACGCGGCAGTCGTCGCCAATGGCGAAGGTCTCGATCTCCCAGCGGATGAAGTGATCGATCGCCTTGAGCCGGCCGGCGATCCCCTTTGGGCGGCCGGTGGAGCCCGAGGTGAAGAAGACGTAGCAGAGCGACTCCGGATCGGGCTCCGGCACGGCGGGGGCCTGCTCGCTGCGCGGCCCCTCGTCGCCGAGCAGGATGATCGCACCGGCGTCGCTGACATCGCGCCGGAGATCGCCGGCCAGGCCGGCGAGGTCCGGGCTCACCAGCCACCAGCGGGGCCTCACCTCGGCGACGACGCTCTCCAGACGGACGGCCGGAGAGTGGCGATCGAGAGGCATGAAGGCGCACCCCGCCTGGAGGACGCCGAGCATGCCGGCGGCGAGATCTTCCGTGCGGCTCGCCAGCAGGCCGACCAGCACGCCCCGCTTCGCCCCACCGGCCAGTAGGGTCGCGGCGATGCCGTTCGCCCGCTCCCGCAGCTCGCGATAGGTGACCCGCCGCCCGGGCGTCTCGATGGCGACGTGGTCGCCGCGGCGCTCGGCGGTCCGCTGGAACATCTGGTGAATGGCTTCGGTCATCACGTCTCCGGGCTCAGGCCAGGGCCGGCAGGGCGAAGACCTCGCACAGCAGGTTGAACGTCAGCACCACGAGCAGCAGGTCGGTATCGAGGTGCGGATGCAGGCGGAACCCCGGCTCCGAATAGCTCCGGCGCAGCGATTCCACCAAGCCGGCATCGAAGACCCCCTGGCGGCGGATGAGGTCGGGCGACAGGAGGTCGTGGGCCCAGGCGCAGCCGTTCTGCAGCAGCCGAGAGCTCACCGGCGCGCGGAAGCCGAACTTTTCCCGCTCGACGATCGAACGCGGCAGAACCTTTTCGGCCATCCACTTCACCGGATACTTCTCGACGAAGCCCTTGACCTTCAAACCCGGCGGCATGCAGCGCGCCAGCTCCACCAGCTCGATGTCCAGGAACGGGTAGCGCGCCTCCACCGAGTGCGCCATCACCATGCGGTCGCCGTGCTCGGAGAGGAGGTGGTCGGCCAGGCGCAGCTTGAAGTCGAGGTAGGAACGCTGGTGCAGCGGGTGGCGGTTGCGCAGCCGCGCGCGATCCACCAGCGGCTGCCGCATGCAGTCGACCTGCAGGAACCGCTCGCGCACCGCGGGCGCGTAGAGGGCCTTCTTGACGTCGCGGAAGGCGACCTGGTCCTTCTCGTAGAAGATCCGCCGGTCGCCCCAGACGCGCTCGCGCAGCTCCTCCTCCAGGGCCTCCTCGAGCTCGTCCACCGGCCGGTCGCCGCGGCCGAAGGCGTCGAAGCGGTACCCGGGATAGCCGCCGAACAGCTCGTCCGATCCCTCGCCGGCGAGCACGACGGTGACGCCGGCGGCGCGCACCGATTCGGCCAGCGCCAGGGCGCAGGTGTTGTAGGTCTCCTTCACCGGGCACTCGCAGTGGTAGACCATGTCGCGCAGGCGGGCGACGATCATCGCCTCGTCGACCAGGATCTCGTGGTGGCGGGTGCCGAGCCGGCGGGCCATCAGGCGCTGGAAGTGGGACTCGTCGATCTCCGCGTCGCGGAAGGTGATGGAGAACGAACGGCCGGCGGCCTCGGGGACCGCCTCCATGGCCAGCGCGGCGATGAGCGACGAATCGAGGCCGCCGCTGAGGAAGACGCCCACCGGCACGTCGGCCCGCAGGCGCCGCCGCACGCTGGTGCGCAGGGCCTCGGCCATTGCCTCGAGGTACTGCTCCTCCGTCATGCCGGAGTCGCCGCCCTCCTCGCCCTCCGGGTAGTCGAGGTCCCAATACTCCCGGAGCGTCACTTTTCCATCCTCGGCCAGCAGGTAGTGGCCGCTCTTCAGGCTCTCGATCCCCACGAACAGGGAGCGCGGGCTCACCGCGCCGGGCAGGGATAGGATCTGGTCGAGCCCGATCAGATCGATGCCGCGCGGCGCCGCCGGATGCCGCAGCAGCGCCTTGACCTCCGAGGCGAAGAGGAACAGGCCGTCGGTGGTCGTGAAGTACAGCGGGTTGACGCCGAAATGGTCGCGCGCCAGGAGGAGCCGGCGCCGGCGTGCGTCGTAGAGGGCGAAGGCGAACTGGCCGTTCAGCCGGTCCAGCAGGCCCACCCCGTGCTCCTCGTAAAGATGGAGGAGGACCTCCACGTCGCTGCGCGAACGGAAGACGTGACCTTTCCCCAGCAGCTCGCGCCGCAGCTCGGGCTCGTTGAAGATCTCGCCGTTGCAGATCAGCGCCAGGGAGCCGTCCTCGTTGTAGAGCGGCTGGTCGCCCGTCACCAGGTCGACGATGCGCAGGCGGCGGAAGCCCAGCCCGACGTCCGGCTCCACGTGGAAGCCGTCCGCGTCCGGTCCCCGGTGGGCGAGCGCCGCGGTCATGGCAGCCAGCGTTTCGCGCTCGACGCGGCCACGGCCCTGGAGATCGAAGCAACCGGCGATCCCGCACATCGTCAGAGGTCCTCGCTGAAGGCGCTGGCCATCTGCCGCGCGGCGTCCCGGTGGGCGAACGACAGGTTGTGGAGCGGACGGTCGGGCTCGGCCACCACGGCGTGGAGGAGGGCGGTGAAATGCTCCGCCAAGCGGGCGATGGCCGGGGCCTCGAACAGGTCGACGTCGTAGACGAACGCCCCGGCGAGGCCAGCCGGCCCCTGGCTCAGGGTCAGGACCAGGTCGAAGTTGGCCGTCCGCGGCTCGCCCGCGAGCGTCGCAAGCGTGAGCCCCGGCAGCTCCCGCACCGGCAGGCCGAAGGTCTGCAGCACGAGCATCACCTGGAAGAGCGGGCCCGCCGAACGCTCGGGGCGCAAGTCCGCGACGATGGCTTCGAACGGCAGGTCCTGATGGGCATGGGCCGCCAGCACGGTCTCCCGCACCCGGCCCAGCAGCTCGCGGAAGCTCGGCCGGCCCGCCAGATCGGTGCGCAGCGCGAGGTCGTTGACGAACAGGCCGATGAGCCCCTCGGTACCGGGCCATTCGCGGTTGGCGACGTTGGTGCCGACGAGCAGGTCCTCGCCGCCCGTGACCAGATGCAGCAGGGCCTTGAACGCCGCGAGCAGGCTCATGAACAGGGTCGCTCCTGCGCTCCGGCCGAGGTCTGCCAGGCCGACCGAGAGGTCCTCCCCGAGCGCCAGGTGATGCGTGGCGCCGCGGAAACGTGGCGCCGCGGGGCGCTGCCGCTGCATGGGCAGGGCGAGGACCGGCAGGTCGCCGCCAAGCTGCCGGCGCCACCAGGCCAGCTGCTCCGCGGCGTCCGGACCGCGCAGCCACTCCTGATGGGCCACGGCCCAGTCGGCGTACTGGACCGGTAGCTCGGGGAGCGGCGAAGGCCGGCCGTCCACGCCGGCGGCGTAGAGGTCGCCCAGCTCCCGGGTGAGGATCTCGAGCGACCAGCCATCGCCGGCGATGTGATGCAGCGAGAACAGGACCACGTGCTCGCCGTCGGCCAGGCGCAGCAGCAGGACGCGCAGCGGCGGTTCCGCGGCGAGGCGGAACGGGCGGTGCGCCTCGCTCTGCGCGACGCGCCGCAGCTCGCGCTCCCGCGCGCCGCCGCCGAGGCCCGAGAGGTCCACGCGGGGCAGCAGGAACGGCGCCGGCGGATCGACCACCTGGCAGGGCACCCCGGCCACCGCCACGAAGCGGGTGCGGACCGCGGCATGGCGCCGCACGATCTCGCCGAAGCTCGCCGCCAGCACGGCGGCGTCGAGATGGCCGGAGAGGCGGACGGCGCCACTCAGGTGGAAGGCGGACGAATCCGAGTTGAGCTGCTGCAGGAACCAGAAGCGCTGCTGGGCGAAGGAGAGGGGCAGCGGCCCGCTCCCGCCGGCCCGCCCGGGGGCCGGCTGCCGCGCCGGCGCCGTGCCCGCCGAGCGCATGGCCTCGATCTCGGCCGCCAGCTCCGCCAGCTTCGGCCGGTCGAAAACGGTGCGAAGGGAGATCTCCACGGCGCAGGCCTCGCGCACCTTGGAGAGCATCTGCGTCGCCAGCAGAGAGTGCCCGCCGAGGTCGAAGAAGCTGTCCTCCCGCCCGACCGCGGCCACGCCGAGGACCGAGGCCCAGATCGCCCCCAGGGTCTCCTCCATGGGAGTCCGCGGCGCCCCCGTCCCAGCGGCTCCGACGTCGCCGACGGTGCCGGCGCTCCACCGCGGCGCGGGCAGCGCAGCGCGGTCCAGCTTGCCGTTGGGCGTCACCGGCAGCTCCGCCAGGGTGACGAACGCCGCGGGGAGCATGTACTCGGGGAGTGATCCTCGCAGGGCCTCGCGCAGCGCCGCCGGCTCCGGCGCCGGCTCGCTCGCCGGGACCAGGTAGGCGACCAGGCGCCGGTCCCCCGGCTCGTCCTCCCGCACCAGCACCACTGCCTCGCGTACCCCAGGATGGCGTACCAGCGTCACCTCGATCTCGCCGAGCTCGATGCGGTAGCCCCGCACCTTGACCTGCTGGTCGAGGCGCCCCAGGAACTCGATGATGCCGTCGGCCTGTGTGCGGGCGCGGTCACCGGTCCGGTAGAGACGGGCCCCGGCAGCGTCCGAGAAGGGATCGGGCAGGAAGGCCCCGGCGGTCAGCTCCGGCTGGCGGTAGCCGGCACAGAGGCAGTCGCCGCCGATGTAGAGGTCCCCGGGCACGCCCACCGGACAGGGGAAGAGGCCGCGGTCCAGGACGTGATAGCGCGCGTTCGCCATCGGCCGGCCGTAGGGGATGCTCGGCCAGGACGGATCGACCTCCCCCACCGGGAACCAGTTGGACCACACCGTGGCCTCGGTGGCGCCGCCCAAAGCCATCACCCGCGCCCGCGGGAAGGCTTGGCGCACGCGGTCCGGCAGGGTCACCGGGATCCAATCGCCCGACAGCAGCACCCGCCGCAGACGGCTGTCGGTGTCCGGCGCCACGGGGAAGAGGGGCGCGAGCTGGACCAGGGCGGCGGGCGCCGAATCCCACAACGTGATGCCGCCGCTCCGCAGGAGGCGCACCAGGTGGCTGGGGTCGCCGAGCTCCTCCCGCGTCGCCACGTGCACCGTGCCGCCCGCGGCGAGCATGCCGAAGATGTCGTAGACCGAGAGGTCGAAGCAGAGCGAGGTGACGAACAGCCCACGGTCCTCCGGGCCCACCTCGAAGGTGCGATTGATCCAGTCGATCAGGTTGGCCACCGGCCGGTGCTGAACGACGATGCCCTTGGGCTCGCCGGTCGAGCCCGAGGTGTGGATGACGTAGGCGATGTCCTCCAGACCGGCCACTTGGGGCAGGCGGCCGGCGGGGCATCGGTCGGCATGCCAGCGGGTCCACAGGCGCCGGCCCCTCTCCTCCGGCGCCACCAGATCGTCCCGCCTCAGGAGCACGTCGTAGCGGAAGCCCAGCTCGTTGGCGAAGCCCTCGGTCCGGTGGTGGATGGTGGCGCCCAAGTCGCGGAAGAGCCCCTCGTCGAGGTACAGCTCCTGGCGCCGGGCGGCGCCGGCGCCGCCCCGGCGCTCCTCGACCGCCCGCCGCAGCTCCTCGCGCCGACGGGCGTCGAGCACGTCAGCGATGAGCAGCGCGCCGCCCGGCGCGAGCCGCCCGGCCGCCTGGCGGATCACCCGCTCCAGGTAGCGCAGGCCGGGGAAGAACTGGACGGTGCTGGCGAGGAGGATCAGGTCGAACCGCTCGCCATCGCCGAGCACCCGGTCCAGCTCGTGGGCGAAGCTGGTGGCGAGCCGCACGTTCGCCACCCCCTCCCTCTCCGCCCGCTCGCGGTTGCGCTCCTGGGTCAGCGGTGAGGGATCGACGCCGGTGACGTGCTCCACGCGGGTGGCCATCTCCCAGAGCAGGAGACCGGAGCCGTTGCCGATCTCCAGCACCCGCGCCCCGGCGTGCAGCCACGGGCCGGCCAGGGCGAGGACCCGGTAGCGGTACTCGTCGACCTCGGCCTCGCTCATCGGCTGATCCGTGAAGGCGCTGATGAAGCCGCCCGCGGTCGCCCGGTCCACCGCCCGTTCCGCCACCAGGTCCCACAGCTCGCGCACGCTCTCCGGGTCGAGCGCCTCGGCCGGCGGCTCCGGCTCGGCGATCCCCAGGCAGACCACGTCGGCGAGCGCCGGCAGCCGCCAGCGCATCTCCTCCACCGCGCCGAGCAGCCCGGGGCCGGCGACGAGAGCGGGCGCGCCGGTGGAGGCGAGGATCGCTTCGACCCGCCCGGCCGGCCAAGTGTCGTCCAGGGCCACGTAGTGCGCGCCCGCCTTGAGCACGCCGAGGACCGCGGTGAGCAGGTCCAGCGAGCGCTCGACCCAGACCCCCACCGGCGCGCCGCGCCGGATGCCTCGGCGCCGCAGCAGATGGGCCAGGCGGTTGCTCGCCGCGTCGAGCTCGGCGTAGGTCAGCTCGCTCCCCGCGCAGACGGCCGCCACCGCCTCGGGTGTCCGCTCCGCGGCGGCCTCGAAGAACTGGTGCGCGAGGGTCGTCCCGGGGAAGGCGGCGCGCGTGTCGTTCCATTCGCGGAGGAGCTGCTGCCGCTCGCCGGGCGAGATGAGCGGCAGCTCCGACAGGCGCTGCTCCGGGCTGGTCACCGCGGCTTCGAAAAGGACCGCGAAGTGCCCCAGCAGCCGCTGGGCGGCGGGGCGGGAGAACAGCTCCGTGCTGTACTCGAGCAGCAGGCCGAGGCCGTCCTGCGTCTCCAGCCCCACCAGGCTCAGCTCGAACCGCGCCCCGCTGCCCCCCACCTCCAGCAGGCGCAGGCTCGAGCCCGGCATGGCCGGCACCGCGGTCGGCTCGTTATGTACCGTGAGCGCCGCCTGGAGCAGGGGCAGGCGGGGCTGCTCGCGCTCCGCCGCCAGCTCCTGGACGAGCATCTCCAGCGGCAGGTCCTGATGGCGGAGCGCGGCGACCGCCACCTCGCGCGCTTGCGCCAGCAGCTCGCGGAAGGGGGCCTCGGGAGCGACCGTCGCGGGCAGGACCAGGGTGTTGGCGAAGTAGCCGATCATCCCCTTGAGCTCCGGCCGCGTCCGGTTGGCGACCGGCGTCCCCACCAGGAACCGGCGGCGGCCGGTGTAACGCGCCAGGAGAGCCTCGAAGACCGCGAGCACGGTCATGAATAGCGTGGCACCCTGGCGCCGGCCCTGCTCCTTGGCCGCGTCCAGCAGCCGCGCCGGGAGCTCGACGGCGATGGAGGCTCCGGCGTCGGTCCGCAGGGCCGGCGGGGTGCGGTCCACCGCCAGCTCCAGCACCGGCGTATGGCCCGCCAGCCGCCGCTTCCAGGCGGTGAGCGGGGCGGCCAGCGCCTCGCGGCTGAGAAGGCGATGCTGCCAGAGCGCGTAGTCGCCGTACTGGATGGGCAAGGTGGGCAGCGCCGGCCCCGTGCCCCCGGCGGCGAAGGCGCGATAGCAGGCACCGAGCTCGTACAGCAGCACGTCGATCGACCAGGCGTCACAGACGATGTGGTGGAGGGTCAGCACCAGCCAGTGCAGACCGCCATCCAGGCGCAGCAGCCGGAACCGCCACACCGGTCCGTTCTCGATGTCGAAGGGGCGCTGGCTCTCCACTTGCGCGCACCACGCCGCCACCCCCTCGCGCCGAGCGCGCGGCAGCCGCGAGAGATCGACCACCGGCAGCGCCGCGGCGGCGCTCCCTGCCACCGCCTGGTAGGGCTGCCCGGCGCGCTGCCGGAACTTCGTCCGCAGGATCTCGTGCCGCTGCTCGATGGCGTGGAGGCTCGCCTCCAGCGCCGCGAGGTCGAGAGCCCCCCCCCACTCCAGCACCAGCGGCACGTTGTAGGTCGCCGCGCCGGGCTCGAGCTGGGCCAGGAACCAGAGGCGCTGCTGGCCGTAGGAGAGCGGCACCTCCTGGCGCGACGCGGCCCGCTCGATGGGCGGCACCGCCGCGCCGGCCTGCGAGGCGCCGATCCAGGCCGCCAGGCGGGCCACCGACGGATGGGCGATGAGCGCCGCCAGCGGCACCTCGCGCCCCAGCGCCTCGCGCAGCCGCGCCGCCAGGCGGCCGGCCAGCTGCCGCCGCTCCGGCAGCGACGCGCCGGCCAGCGCGAAGAGGTCGTCCTCGCGCCCGACCTGCGGCCGGCCGAGCACCTCGGCGACGACGCTGGCGATGTGCTCCTCGTGCGGGGTCATGGCGTCAGGAACACACACTCCCGGTCCGAGGCGGCCAGGCGCAGCTCGCAGGTGTAGAGGTTCTCCGCCGCGTCGCGCAGCCATGCCTGGTCGAGGCGGGGCGCCATCTCGGAGACCGAGACCCTCACCTCCGGGCCGGCCTCGCGGGCGGCGCGCACGAAACGGGCGAAGAGATCGCCGCTGATGGGGCTGTCGAGATCGAGGTAGCAAGGTTTCCTCTCGATCTCCACCTTGAAGAAGCAGAAGCGCGGCAGGCCGAGGGAGCCCGCCCAGCGGCGCAGTGCCAGGAAACGGTCCTGCGGATCCTGGATCTCGGCGAAATCCAGCTCCGCGGCAGTGAAGGACCAGCGCTCGCGGGCGATGATCATGTCGTCGAAGCTCACCCGGGGCGTGTGGGGCGCCGGCTCCAGGATGCCGCCGATCAGCGCCGTGCACTCATTGGTGAGATAGGCGGCGAAGAGATCGATGGGGTGGAAGGAGACCCGGCCGTCGCGGGTGCGCGCCCGGACTCCGCCCGCCGTCTCCTCGATGACCAGATCCCCGGCCGGCAGCGGCAAGCCCTCGGGGCCGCTCGGCAGATCGTCGGCGAACTGGAAGTAGTGGCCGCCGGGGAGGGTCAGGCCGTGGCTCACCCGCCGCGGCCAGCCGTGCTGGAGGGCCTGGGGCAGCACCACGGTGGCGGAGCCCGCCTCCCGCTCCAGGAACCGGGTGACCTCCTCCGACGCCGGATGCTGCGAGATGAAGCAGGACCAGAGGAGGGTGTTCCCGCCGTGCACCTCGCCCAGCACCAGCTCGAGATTGCCGCGGCGGAAGGCCTCCTCCCCTTCGGCGGAGATCATCACATCCGGGCTGAAGTAGTGGATCAGAGTCCAGACCGGACCGGCGTCCCCGAACTCGGCGGCGAAGCGGTCCTCCAGCTCGCTGACCGCGAAGCGGACACGCCGCTCCCCCTCCGGCAGCGGGCCCAGCACCCGGGACCAGCGGGCGTAGAGGTCCCTCTCGATGGCCGCCAGCGTCTCCTTCCGGCCGGGGTGGAAGAAGATCGCCGGCAGGGCGCTGGTGAAGAACGCGTAGGCATCGACGGCGTCGGTGCCGGTGTGACGGCGGAGCTGGGCATATAGCGCGCGCAGCTTCTCCTCGGCGCCACGGGCCAGCTCGGCCGCGAGCCAGCGGGCGCTGCGCAGGACCAGGCTGAGCGGCGGGCCCATGCGGCGCGTCAGCTCGGGGCCGAAGGCGACCTCGATGTCGCGCCGGCAGTCCTCGTAGACCAGCCCGCGGGCCGCGTACGTCTGCCCCTCCCGCTGCCGGGGGGTGGTGCCGGTCAGCCGCCGGAAGGTGCTCTCCATGTCGCGCAGGGCCGCGTCGAGGGCGTTCGGGTCTCCCGCCGCCGATGCCACGCGGTCGCGGGCGCGCTGCATCGCCTCAACGGTGGCCAGCGCCTCGGCGCGCAAGGGCTCGGGGCCGATGCGGGAGAGGAGCTCGGCCAGCCTGCGGTCCGGATGCAGGTCGGGCGGCACCTGGAGGGCCCAGGTCAGCACCCGGCCCTTGCACAGCTCCTCGAGCAGCCGGTAGACCTCCTCTTCCGTCCGGAACGGCGCGGCGGGATCGGCGACGAGGTCGCGCGCCACCTCGTAGGCGACCCGGCGGCCGTCGCAGCGGGCGATGAGGCTCGCCTGAGCTTCCGGCAGCGCGATCGGCTTGCCGAACGGGCGGTGGAGGGTGCGGTCGTGCAGGTGGAAGCTCGACTTGAGGCGCGGCGCCAGCCAGGGGCGGAGCGCCGGGTTGCGGCCCAGCGTCTCGGCCAGCGCCTCGATGCACCAGGTCTCGAAATAGACCGCCCGCTGCTGCACCAGGCCGGCGCCACAGCGCACCGACACCGCCTCTCCCTCGTCGTTCAGCCGGGAGAAGGCCACCGGCCCGAAGAAGCCGATGGTGTCGTTCTTGGTGCAGTACCGTTGCAGATAGCTGGCGGCCAGCTCCTCGTGCTGCCGCCGCTTCGAGGTCCGCGCCCGGGCGGCGGCTGGCCGCGCGGCCAGCTCGTCGAGGGCCGTCTCCACAGCGTGGCGGTTCTGCCAGAGCACGGCCTCGCGGAAGCGGTCCTCGCGCGCGATGTCCGCGATCTCCTCGGAGACACGGGCGACCTCGGCCGGGTAGATCCTCGCCATCTCCGCCCGCGCCGCTTCGAGCCCCGCCCAGGCGGTGCGCAGGGTCTCGAAGGCGGGAGCGCAGGAGGGGGCGGGGTCGTCCTTCGGCACCTTGCCGCCGGTCAGCGCCTGCATCGCCTTCATCAGCGGCTTGCGGAGCTCCTTGTCCGCCCACAGGCCGTCGCGGCGCAGCCCGTCCAGCGCGTCGTGGACCGCATGGAGGGCGCCGGCGCGAGCCACCCGCAGCGTCTCCTCGTGGCGTAGGACGCTATCGGCGGCGTCGGCGCTGGCGGGCGCGGCCAGCCGGAGCACCTGCAGGGCGGGAAAGCCGGCGCCGCGCAGCACCACCATGCGCCATAGCGTCCAGGTGCCGCCGGGGAGCGCGATCAGGTGCTCGTGCAGGGTGTCCCCTTCCGCCGGCGCGGGGTAGGCGGTGAGATCCGGCAGGGCCACTGTCACCTCTTCTCCTCCTGGCCCGAGGCACCCATGGGCTCAGCGGGCGGCTCGATGAGCTGCAGCAAAGCCGGCGCGAGCTCCTCCACGATCGGGCCCCACTCCGGAGCTCCCATGAGCACGGCCGCCAGCTCCTTCACCGTCGGCGCGTCGAAGACGTGGAAGAGAGGGACATCGATGCCGAAGGCATCGCGCAGGCGTGCCACCAGCTCGACGGCGCGCATGGAGTGCCCCCCCAGCTCGAAGAAGTTGTCGTGCAGCCCCACCCCGCCCTGGAGGCCGAGGACCTCGGCGATCATCCCGGCGAGCACCTTGTCCAGCGGGGTTTCGGGCATCGCTCCGCCCTCGCGCTCAGCGAACGGATCGCCCAGGCCGGCCAGGGCCGAGCGGTCGATCTTGCCGCTGCTCGTGCACGGCAGCTCCGCGCGTACCTTGAACGCGGAGGGCACCATGTAGGCGGGCAGCCGCCGCTCGAGATGAGAGCGCAGGTTGCTCCCCTCGGGAACCCGCTCGCCGACGGCGGCCACGTAGGCCACCAGCCGTAGCTCCCCGAGCTCGCCGGTCTCGGTAGGGAACGCCAGCACCGCAGCCGCGCGCACCT
>DASPJI010000089.1:0-3143 GCA_035628695.1 Thermoanaerobaculia bacterium
GCCGGCACGGGGGCGGACCTCGCCCACCCGGCCGTTCTGGTGGCCGTGGTATCGGTCCTGGGGAACCTGGTAGGGAACGTGCCGGCAGTGATGATGCTCCTGCCCTTCGTGGACCGGGAGCCGGTGACCGGCTATGCCCTGGCTCTGGCCAGCACCTTCGCGGGCAACGCCGTGCTGGTGGGAAGCATCGCCAACCTGATCGTGGCCGAGCAGGCCGAGAAGCTCGGCATCCGCTTCGGCTTCCGCGAGCACCTGCGGACCGGTCTGCCCGTCACCGTCGTCTCGCTCGCCGTGGCCGCCGCGGCCATGGCGCTGTGGTAGAGCCGGCCGGGCCCGCTCCCTTCACTCCTTTTTCTTCGATCCCTGGGCCTCGCGGCGCGGCTCCGCCTCGAGCCGGTGCTTCGATAGGAAGTCCCAAGCCATCTGGTTGATCTTCGGCGCGAGATCGTAGTACCCATGATTGTGGCCGGGTATCGATGATCGCCATGGGGATCTTGCGCTTCGCGGTTATGGTCAGGTACCTGGCGGCGGGCAGCAGCTTGCCAGCGTGGACCGCGGTGGCGGCGAAGTACTCGGATTCCATGAGGGACAGGATCAGCGAGTGGACGGCCCCGGCGGAGTGGCCGAAGAGATAGACCCGGCGCGGGTCGATGGGATGCTTCGCCGTCCTTGGACGCGGCCTCCGCCCCCAGGGGGAGCAGCACGAGGGCGGCGGCCCAGAAAATCGGCAGTTTCATCCACGGTCCTCCTTTCGATAAGGGTGAGATTCAGACCGAAAGGATTTCAGCCGCTTCAGTGGGCCCGGAGCCCTCTGGCCATGAGGCCGAGCCCGCCGAAAAGGAGGACCAGCATGATCAGGGTGTTGAACAGGCTGGTGGGCTCGAAATAAATGTTGAGGTTCGCAATGATCCCCGCCAGGATGATCACCACGCCGGCGATCAGGAGCAGCCATCCCAGCTTGGATTTGCCGTTGAAGAAGAGCAGGGCCACGCCGGCGATGAACGGCACCAGCGACAGGCCGAAGGCGTTGTAGCCCCAGAGGGTCCAGTGGCCGGAGACGACCGTCACGTGGGTGGTGAGCAGGTACCCCCCGGCCACGGCCATGACGAAACCCACCAGGAACTCCCCCAGTCCACCCGGAGTGCCTCCCGCGCCTTCGAGCTGACGACTCATCGGTTCTCCTCCAACGCTCGGCCGAGCGTCCGGATCGCGTTCACATAGATGTCGGCCCGCCGCTCGGCGGCGAGGTCGAAGGCGAGCATCAGCCCCGCCTGGAGAGCAAGCCCCCGCGAGACGGCATAGAGCGTCTGGCGGTCGCGCAGGAGGAACAGCCCGGCGACGCCGGCCGCCATCAGTACGATCTCGATCACCTTGTAAATCTGGAAGCTGCGCTGCACCTTATCCATCCGCGCCAGCTCGGCGGCGGCGTAGCCCCCGGGATCGCCCTGGAGGTGGGTATGGAGGGAGCGGGTCTGGCCGTCGGTGCGGGCGAAGACGGTCCAGCCCACCACGAGCTGGATCAGCGCGATGGCGATCAGCGGGTAGGCCATGCCACGCAGGGGACTCCCCTTCCAGAGCAGCACGACCGAGGCGATGATGGCGAGCACCCCGGCCGCGATGAACAGCACGCTCTCCCGCTTCTCGCCCGAGAAGTACTGGATGACCGCCACGTGCATCTGGCTGACCGGGTTCATGGTGGCCGGATTCTATCTCCGGCGCAGGAGCAGATGGCGGTACGGCCCGCGGGCGCGCTCGTCGTGCTCGACCTCGAACGGGGCGCCGGACCGCTCCAGGATCTCCCCCATCCGGCGGTTGGTCGAGGTGAAGACCACGTCCAGCAGGGCGAGGCCGAGGCGGCGCAGGGGAGAGATCGGGACGCCGTCCGGCAGGAACTTGTCGAACACCGCCAGCCGCCCGCCCGGCCGGAGCACCCGCGCCGCCTCGCGCAGGCAGCGGACGGGATCGGGGATCACCTCCAGCACCATGTGGAGGATCGCCGCGTCGAACGAGCCGTCCGGCAGCTCGAGGGCCATGCCGTCCAGCCGCCGGAATTCGACGCCCGGCCGCGCGTGGACCTTCGCCTGGGCGAGCATCGCGGGAGTGAGGTCCGTCGCCAACACCTCCGCGAACGCCGGGATGAACGGGATGTCCGCTCCGGTCCCGCAGCCGATGATGATCACCCGCTCACCCGGCCGCAGGCCGAGCAGCTCTACGGAGCGCCGGCGCTCGGCGTGGAACTTGGTGATCCGATCGTAGAGTGGCGCGTACAGCGTGTACCGGACGCGGTACCAGGCGTTGAAGGGCATCGCCTATTGAACCCCCGCCGGCACCGGCGGAGGCCCGTCCGGGATGTAGCCCTTGTAGGTCTTGCCCCGGGTCTTCTCCTCGAACTCGGCGCGGATGGCGCGCCGGTGCTCCTCGCTCTCGAAGAGGTCGACCATGGTGGCAGCGAGGGCCTTGGCGGCGTGGGTCATCCCCTTGTGGCCGATGGACATGCCGCCGCTCGCCACCACCGGCCAGGCGTGCCAGGGGGCGCCCGCCGGCGCCGTGGTCACGGAGAGGTGGAGCGTCGGCACGTTCCAGCTCACGTCCGCCACGTCGGTCGATCCCCCCTCGGGCGGGCCGGGGTTCTCGTTCAGCGGCTGGATGGCGCCGTCCAGCCCCTTGGGCTCGACGTTCGTCGCCTTCTGGATGGCGCGCGCGAACTCGTGCTCCTGCTCGGTGAACGCGAGCGGCCCGAGCCAGGTCAGGTTGGAGTGGATCAGCCGCGCGCCCGCCATGTTCACCAGCATCTCGTAGTCGCCCGACTGCACCCTGAGCTCCCCCTCGACGCCCGCGGCCAGCGCCGCCCCCTTGACGATGTCCCGCACCCGCACGAGGAGCTGGTCGACGCTGGTGTGCTCGGTGTCTCGCAACCAGCACCAGATCTTCGCCTTCTCCGGGATGACGTTCGGGACGTCCCCGCCTTCGGCGATCACGTAGTGCATGCGGACGGTCGGGCGCACGTGCTCCCGCATCAGGTTGAGGGCGTGGGTGAAGATCTCCACCGCGTCCAGGGCGCTGCGGCCGTTCCACGGGTCGTAGGCGGCGTGGGCGGCCTTGCCCCGGAACTCGACCGCGAAGTCCACCAGCGCCTGGCTGCT
>DASPJI010000090.1:0-18416 GCA_035628695.1 Thermoanaerobaculia bacterium
ACGTCTGCACCCTCTATGAGATGGAGGAGACGCCGGAGGGGGACCTGTTCCTCGCCATGGCGCTCTGCGAAGGCGAGACCCTGAAGAGCCGCCTCGCCCGCGGGCCGCTGGACCTCTCCGAGGCGCTGGACCTGGCCGGGCAGATCGCCGCCGGCCTCGCCCACGCCCATTCCCGCAGCCTCGTCCATCGCGACGTCAAGCCGTCCAACCTCATGCTCACCCCGGCCGGCCCCCTGAAAAGGGTGAAGATCGTGGACTTCGGGGTCGCCGTGCGGCCCACCCGGCCCCGGCTCACCCGGGAAGGCTCGACCGTGGGCACCCTCTCCTACATGTCCCCCGAGCAACTCCGCGGCGGGTCCGTGGATCACCGCGCCGATGTCTGGTCGCTCGGCGTGGTCCTCTATGAGATGTTGACCGGCGAGCTGCCGTTCGATGCCCCCACGGACGAGGCCTACGCCGCCGCGGTCCTCCACGGGGAGCCCCGTCCCGTCCACGAACTGCGCCCCGGGCTGCCGGCGTGGCTCTGGCCGCCGCTCGCCAGGATGCTCTCCCGCCGGCCGGACCTCCGCCCGTCGCGGATCGAGGAGGCGGTGCGGGACCTCCGTGCTCCCGGCAACCCGGAGGCGCTGCTCGCCGGCACGATCCCCTCCGCCGTCCCGGAGGTCCATCCGCGGGTCGCCGAGCTGTTCGTCGGGCGCCGCGACGAGCTCGCCCTGCTGGCCCGGCACCTCCTGCCGGAGCCCACCGAGATGCTGCCGGCGGTGGTCTGCGCCATCCAGGGGATGCCCGGCCTGGGCAAGTCCTATCTCGCGGACCGCTTCGCCCTCGACCACGCCGACGACTTCCCGGGCGGTCACCTCCGGCTCGTCCTCGATCCGCGAACCCCCGCGGCGCCGGAGGCCCTGCTGGAAGAGCTGGCCGACCGGCTGGGGGTGCCGGGCGAGGAGGGCCTGGAGGAGCGGCTGCGGCACAGGCTGTGCCGGCCCCGAGTCCTGCTCCATCTCGAGAACGTCGACTCTCCGGCGGCCGAGATCGTCGCCGGGCACCTCCTCCGCCGTCTGCCGGGCTGCACCGCCGTGGTCACCGGCAGGCTTCACGACCTGGGGCTCGGCCTCGGCTGGCGACCGGTGCGGATCGCGGCCTTCGACGAGGAGAGCGCTCTTTCCCAGCTCTGGGGGGAGCTGGGCTGGGAGCCCGACGGCGCCGAGCGCGACGGTCACCGCGAGTTGGTGCGGAGCCTGGGGTATCTGCCGCTGGCCATCCATCTCGCGGCCGGGCACCTGCGGTCGGGGCGCTCGGCGGCCGGCTTCCTGCGCCTGCTGCGGCAGCGGCGCCTGGCCGTCGAGCCGGCGGACCGGACCGAGCTGTCCCTGGGAGCCTCCGGTGAGGCGCGCAAGGTCCTCGCCCACAGCTTCGAGCTGTCGCTGGAGATCTTCCGGGAAGAGCTCGGCGCCGACGCCGGCCCTCTGCTCGCCGGGCTCCAGGCCCTGGGGCACGCGCCGCTGACCGGCTTCGGCCGCAGCCTGGGTGCCGGGCTGGCCGGCCTGCCGGAGGACGACTTCGAGGAGCTGGCTTTCCACGCGCAGAAGCTGGGGCTCCTCCTGCCAGTCCCTCGGGAGGAGCGGCCCGACGGCGCCTGGCGGCTCCACCCCCTCCTCGCCGAGCACCTGGCCGTCGGGGTGGACGCCGCGGAGGTCAGGGACCGGATGACCCGGTGGTTCCTGGCCCGCCTGCCGGCCGGAGAGCCGGCGGATCAGGGGCGCCGGTGGCAGGAAGTACAGCGGGAGAGCACCGCCTTGACCTGGTGGCTGCCGCGGATGCCCGCCGCCGACCAGCAGCGGGTGCAGGCCGTCGCAACGCTCTTTGCCGCCACCAATGGCCCTTTTCATGTATGGATCGAGTTCTGCGAGGCGGCCCTCCAGGGAGCGCTCGAACCCCGGCAACGGGCTGACTATCTCTGGACTCTCTGCCGCGTCGCGCTGCGTCAAGGGCGCTTGGAGAGAGCGTTCCAGGCCGCGCAGGAGAAGCTCCAGGCCGATATCGAGGTGGAGAATGAGTTCGGGGCCGCTGTCGCCTGGGAGCTCATCGCCGAGGTCCGGATGCGGCGAGGAGAGCTCGACGAAGCCGTGGCAATCCTCCAAAGGCAGATCCAGGTTTTCGAGAAGCTCGGGGAGACCCGAGAACGGGCTGTCGCCGCCAGCCGAGTCGCCTATGCCTTGACGCTTCAGGAACGATTCGATGAAGCGTTGACGGTCCTGCACGATGACGTCGTGCCCTTTTTCGAGAGGACAGGGGACGTCCGCTCGCGTGCGGTGGCCCTGGGCATGATCGCCGATGTCCTGGAAGCCCGAGGGAATCTAGACACCGCATTGCGCATCCGCCAGACGGAGGAGCTCCCCGTCTATGAGAGTCTGGGAGAGGCCCGCTCCAAGGCGATCACCATGGGCAAGATCGCAAGGGCCTTACATGCGCGCGGCGAGCATGAAGCAGCGTTGAAGATCCGGCAGGAGCAGGAGCGGCCGATCTATGAGCGGCTGGGCGAGACCCGGGAGCTGGCGGTCTGCCTGGGGCGGATCGCCGACATCTACCGCAGCCTGGGGCGGAGGGATGAGGCGATCCGGATCCGCCGGAGCGAGCAGCTCCCGCTCCTCGAGCAGCTCGGCTCGGCCTACGAGCTGGTCGCCGGGCAGGAGAGCCTGGCCCAGCTCCACCTGGAACGCCGGCGGCCCGGCGACCGAGAGGAGGCCGTGACCCTCCTGCACCGTGCCCTCGAACCCGCCGTCCGTCTCCGCCTTCCTGCCGAACCCCGCATCCGGGCGCTGCTGGCCGAGCACGGCCTCGCACTGTAAAGCCAGCGGAGCAGGTCGGCTCGACTTGCTGAGCCGCGGCATAGCCTTGCGCATAGACACTGGCCTATCCAGCGAGGCCCCCCACCTCTTCCTGGACTCCACCTCCTCTTCTCTTTGACGCGAACCCTGATCCAGCCGACACCAATTCTCCCTCATAGGCGTCGGCGACCTCCCTCTTCACGTCGAATGAGTAGGCACCCGACGCTAAATTTTCGATCTCCGCCGCGAATCCTGCTAGAGTCGACTCGATCCTGGCAGGTGCTGGCCCGAACACCGGAAGCTGCATTCGGTTCACTTCGGCGGCCGACACCTGCCGACTCAGGGAGGACGCGAACCTGGCGGCTTCCGACGCGAAACCAGTCCCGTCCGACACCAAGATCTACACTCTTGACGTCCATCAAACCTCTTTCGCGTCGGTCGAAACGAGAGCCGACGCAAAGCCTTCGAGGGCGACTCCATCCGCCGGTACAGCCGACGCCAATCGAAGAGAGATCGCGTCCGACAGGGGTGGGTGAACGTGGACTGAAGTGGTGGAGCCACTCTGCTCTCCGGGAGGAGATCCTCCTCGAGCGGGAGCAGGCGTCAGAGCATCGGACGCTGATGTCAGGGATGGCACCTTGGACGCGAAGAGCTGTTGCTTCGACGCGAACCCAGAAGCATTGGACGTGAATCAGGCGGCGCCGAGAGCGCCGGAACAGAGGAAGGAACGGGATGAGCTCGGGATTGACGGTCGAGGACGTGCTGGGGCGCCTGGAGAAGCAGTTGGCCTTTCATCAGGAGCAGGAGGCCTTTCACGCGGACCAGGAGACACATCACCGGAACCAGCGGGAGCATCATGCCGGCCAGGCCGAGAGCCTTGCCCGGCACATCCATGCGTTCCGTGAGGCCGCGCAGCCTGCGCTCGATCTCGCCAGCGTGCCGCTGCCGGCGGCGCCGTCCACGCCGGACCTGGAGGCCTTGCGGGACACCGGCCGGCGCCCGCCGGTCCAGCAGATCGTGATGGACGTGATCCAATCCCTACCACCCGGCGAGCAGTTCGGCCGGTCCAAGATGATGGCCGAGATCGAGCGGCGGCACGGCCAACATCTGCGGCAGCCTATGGACCCCAGCCGCGTTTCCACCGCCCTGCGCCGCCTGGCGGCTTACGGCTGGATCCTCCTGACGCGCCCCGGCCGTCCGCATCAGGAGGCACTGTATGTGCGGGAAGCTTGATGCCCGGTCCGGCCCTTGCAGACGCGGCCCGGAACCTTGGCGGGAGGTGGAGCGGCCCGACCGCACCCTCCCGCAGCCCGCGGCCGAAGTGAATGCTCGCCTGCCGGGGGCTCAGGCACCTGACCTTGGGAGAGCTTCGATCCAGGAGCTGTCAGCTTGAAAGCGAGGAGTTGCCCATGAAGCGAGCCCTACGAGCTCTAGGTCTTTTTGGAATCCTCTCGATGGTGACGGCCCTATCCGACAGCCCGAAGGCCATGGCCGTCATCCTGTGCGAGAACATCCACGGCACCTACTGTGCTCCGGGCAGCCGCGGAGGAGTGTGCTTCGGTTCCAGCAATCCGGATGTCAACGATGCCGGCTTCTGCGTATGCGTAGCCAGCAAGTGGCAGTGTAGTTGGTGAGGTAACGGAGCTGCCTCGGAAGGGCGGCATGCCGGACCTGCTCTTTGACGGCGAGCTGCGCCGCACCCTGGAGGATCACCTGTCCCGCTTCGAGCGGCGGAGCGCGCCGGCGGAGGGGCGCCTGCCGGCTTCGGTGGCCGTGGTGGTGCTGCCGGACGAGCAGGGGCGGGCAGCGGTCGTGCTCACGGTGCGGGCCGCCGGGCTGCGCCGCCACGGCGGGCAATGGGCCTGCCCGGGGGGCCGGCGCGATCCCGGAGAGGCTGCCGAAGCGGCGGCGTTGCGGGAGCTTGAGGAGGAGATCGGACTGTCCCTGTCCCCGAAGCACGTTCTCGGCTGCCTGGACGACTGCCCGACGCGCTCCGGCTTCGTGATCACCCCCGTGGTGGTATGGGGGACCGAGGAGGCCGAGCTACGTCCCGATCCCCGGGAGGTGGCAGAGGTCCATCTACTGCCGGTGGCAGAGCTGACGCCGGAGAACGTGGTCCTCCAGCCCGGCACCGAGAGGGGCCGTCCGGTCATGGCGCTGTCGCTCTCCCTTGGCCTCCTCTTCGCCCCCACCGCCGCGATCCTTTATCAATTCGCCGAAGTGGCCGTCCATGGCCGGGAGACGCGAGTCGATCACTTCGAGCAGCCGCGGTTCGCGTGGCGGTAGGCTCCCGGGAAGCCATCTTGCAGGATCCTCCCGCGAGGAGGGCCTGCTCATGATCCCGACCGTCATCGAAACCGAAACCCGCCGCAGGGACATCCTCTGGATACTCGCTCTGCTGCTTCTCCTGCCCGGAGCCGTCCGGGCGCAGGCTGACCGGGGCCAGACCTACGACGCCAGGCTGTCCGGTTACGAGTACCCCTTCCCGGTGCGATTTCATCCGGTGAGGACGCAGCAGCAGGTGCTGGAGATGGCCTACATGGACGTTCGTCCCGAGCGGGCCAACGGCAGGGCCGTGCTGCTGCTCCACGGCAAGAACTTCTCCGGCGCCTACTGGGAGCGGACGATCCGGGCCCTGACCGCCGGCGGCTACCGGGTGATCGTCCCCGACCAGATCGGCTTCGGCAAGTCGTCGAAGCCGGAGCGCTTTCAGTTCAGCTTCCAGGATCTCGCCGCCCACACCCGCGGGCTCCTCGAAGCTCTCGAAGTGCCGCGCGTGTCGGTGGTGGGCCACTCCATGGGCGGCATGCTGGCGACCCGCTTCGCCCTGATGTATCCCGGCGCCACCGAGAAGCTGGTCCTGGTCAACCCGATCGGACTCGAGGACTGGAAGCGGCTCGTCCCCTACCGCACGATCGACGCCAGCTTCGAGGCGGAGTTGGAGGCCACTCCCGAGAGCGTGCGCAACTACATGCGGGACAACTACTTCGCCGGCGACTGGAAACCCGAGTACGAGCCGCTGGTCGAGGTGCAGGCCGGTTGGCTGCGCGGGCCCGACCGGCGCCGGATGGCCTGGATCTCCGCCCTGACCTCCGACATGGTGTTCACCCAGCCGGTGCTCTACGAATTTCCGGACCTGCGGCAGCCGGTCCTCCTGATCATCGGCCAGAGAGACCGCACGGCTATCGGCAAGGCCTGGGCGCCTCCGGAGGTGAAGCCGAAGTTGGGGAACTACCCCGAGCTCGGCCGCAAGGCCCAGGCCGCCATCCCCCAGGCCCGGCTGGTCGCGATCGACAACGCCGGTCACCTGCCCCAGGTCGAGGCCTTCGAGCGTTACCGAAGCGCTCTGGAGGAGTTCCTGGCGGCCGGAGGTGGTCCGAAGTAAGACTGCTCCTGAATCTTACCTGGAGTAGGATTTCGGCATGGGCACCGAGAAGGTCTCCCTCAGACTGGAAGAAGTGCACCTCGCCGAGGCTCGCGAGGTGGCTGGCACGCGCGGCTTGTCCAGCTACGTCAATCGGGCGCTCCGCCAGCAGTTGCAGCAGGATCGCGTTGCCCTTTCCTCGCCGAGCTGGACGAAGAGAACGGACCGGTCGAACCGCACGTGATGAATGAGGTCCGTCAGGCATGGCCGGCCCCGGGGAGAGATCCGCCAAGCGCCGCAGCGCCTGATCCTGGATGCCAGAGCGGTCATCGCTCTCGCCCGGGGAGACCAGAGGGCCCGGGCGTTCCTCGCCCGCGCGCTGGAGCTGGGAGCCCCCATTGAGATCCCGGTGGCCGTGGTAGCCGAAACGGGGAGGACCGCGAGATGCTCCCGTCAACAGGGTCTTGAAAGCAGTCGGCTCGGTACCCGAGACGCTGGAAATCCACGGGAGGATCGCCGGCCGGCTCCTCGGCATCGCCAGATTGGCCCATACCGTCGATGCCCTCGTCGTCGCTCATGCCGTCGAAGCCGGAGGAGCCCAGATCCTCACCGGGGACCGCGACGATCTCGAACGGCTCGCCGCACCTCACCCCGAGGTCCTGATCCATCCTCTCTGAAGGATCTCTCCCGCCCGCAGCCGGCTCAGGCTACGGATCGACGTTCCCGCACGCCGCCGCCCCGGCCGTGGCTTCCAGGCGGCCGTGACGCAGCCAATACAGCCGATAGTCCTCGGAATTCTGGATCGCGCCGAGCCTAGATCCGATGGCCTCCAGCTCCTCCCAGGGCGGGAGGTCGACGGTCATGACGAGGACAATGTCCCGGCCCTCCCGCCGCGCCAGCTCGCGGGCGGCGCACCGCACCTCGGGCAGAGGGAGGTCCCGCTGCTCGGGCCCCCAATCCGGACGGGTGGTGAAGACTTTCCGCGACGGAGCGTAGAGCGGCCGGCCGAGCGCGAGCGCCACCGAAGCCGACGGCGGCTCGCGGTATCCGAACAACGGATCCCGGTCCAACCCCTGGCCGCGGATCAGCTCCGCGGTCGCGGCGCCATTCGAGAAGGGATGCCGGAGATCCATCCAACTGGCGTAGGCCGCGGCGGCACAGTGGCCGATCAGGAGGACCAGGAGAGCCCGCGAGCGCCAGGAGCGGCGCTCCTCCCGAGTAGCCAGTCCCCCCATCCAGAGGGCCGCGGCGAAGAGCAGCCACCAGTGGCCATGGTGGCGCAGGACGCCGAGATACTTCGCGTACCCGAAGGCGAGCAGGCCGGCGGCGCCGGCACAGAAGATCGCCAAGGCCACCTTCCGGCGCCAGAGCAGGGCGACGGCCAATCCCAGGATCAGCAGCCCCGCCACCGTCTGCAGAGCGGGCCAGGTGTCGAGGACGTTGGTGTTCCAGAAGTGGAAGACGGGCCGGGGCAGGGGCACGAAGGCGCGCCAGGGCATCGTCAGCGCCCTGCCGGCCTGAGCCGGATCCCATCCGAGAAGCCAGCCCGGCGCGAAACTGGTACCGGCTCGGGGGATGAGCTGGATGATCCCCGCGACGGCGCCGGCCACCCCCAGGCCCAGGCCGGCGGCGGCCTCGCCGCGTGGGATCGGTGCCACCTGATCACGGCGGAGCCAGCGGTCGAGCAGCCATCCGCCGGCGATGGCGAGGGCCAGGATGTAGCCGTAGACGGTGGTCTGGCAGAGCAGCCCGAGCGCCGCGCCGAGAGCGAGGGCCGGCCGGCGGCTGCGGGTCCCGGCGCAGGCGAGCCAGACGAGCAGCGCGCCGGCGACGTAGTGGCGGCTGATCACCGCGTATTCGTAGAACGGGAAGTAGCCCAGCGCGAAGAGCGCGCGCTCGCGGCGGCCGAACGGCGCCCAGCGGACGAAGACGAAGGCCGCGGCGGCGACCAGGACGAGGTGCACGAGCTGGAGCATCCGCCACGACGTCCACACCTGCGCCGCCAGGTAGGAGAGCAGGGGGAAGAGATACCCCTGACCGCTCCTCGCCAGAGGCGGCAACAGCTCGGCGACGGAGCGGCTCTCGATGGCGACCAGCCAGAGCCAGGCCTCGTCCCGCCACAGCTCGTGCAGGAGCAGGCGCGGCAGGGTCAGGACGAGGCAGGCCGCGGCGACGAGCCCCGCGAAACGCAGACGCTCCCGGGACGACTCTTCCAGTTGGGCCATGGGCCGCAACTATAGCCGCCCGGGAGCGCCTCCGGCAGCGGCCAACCGCCGTCAGACCTTGATCGCCGTGATCGGGTCGACGCGCGTCGCCCGGCGGACCGGGACGAGCAGAGCGACGGTGCCGCAGGCGAGCAGGATGGCGACGGAGGCCCCCAGCGCCACCGGGTCGAACGGCGGCACGCCATAGAGCAGGTTGCGCAGAAGGCGCGCGACCACCACCACACCGACAGCCCCTCCGGCCAGACCGGCCGCCATCCAGGCGGCGCCGGCCCACAGCACCAGCGCGGCGATGGCGCGCCGGGGGGAGCCCAGGGTGACGCGGAGGCCGAACTCCCACTCCCGCGCCGCCACCATGCTGGCGAACATGGCGTAGACGCCCACCGACGCGAGCAGCAGCGCCAGCGCGCCGAACGCGGTCATCAGTACCACCGGCAGCCGCCGGCCCGCGAGCCCGTCGGCCAGATAGGCGCGCAACGTCATCGGATCGCGGGTCGGGATCCCCGGGTCGAGCGCCGCCAACTCGCGCTGGAAGGGGCGGACCAAGGCCAGCGGATCTCCCTCCGTACGCACCAGGACGGTCCGGCTCCCCCATGGATCCTGCCGGAGGGAGGCGTAGGCCATGGGCTCCGGGTCCGGCAGGGCGGGATCGTTGCGCACGTTCCCCACGATGCCGATGACCTCGGCCCAGGGCGCGCTCGCGTTGCCGAGCCGGATACGCGCGCCCAGCGCCCGTCCGCCGGGCCAATAGCGCCGCGCCATGCCCTCGCTGATCACGATGGCGTGGGGCGTGTCCGGCCGGTCGGAGGTCCCGAAGGTTCGCCCGCGCAGCAGCGGTATGCCCATGGTCTGGAAGTAGCCGTCCGAGACGCTGGTGGTGATGATGAACGGCGGCCCGGCTTCCGGCGGCCAGGTCTCGCCTTCGATCGTGAGCCCGTTCCGGTCCATGGACGGCGCGGGCAGCTCGCTCACGCTCCCCACGCCGGTGACCCCGGGGAGGGCACGCAGGCGTTCCTCGAGCTGCTGGTAGAGGCGGCCGGACGCCTCCGGCGTCGTGTACTCGCTCGGCGGCAGGCTGACGCCGACCGTCAGCACGCCCTCCGGGTCAAAGCCGAGCGGCGCGGTGGTCATCGCCCACAGGCTGCGGGCGAGCAGACCCGCGCCCGCGAGGAGGCTGACGGAGAGCGCGATCTGCCCCGCCACGAGCACGCCGCGCAGGCGCCGCGACCGCTTCGTCTCGCTGGTGCCGCGCGACTCGTCGCGCAGCATGCCTTGCGGGTTCGAGCGGCTGACGGACAGCGCCGGTACCACGCCGAAGGCGAAGCCGGTGCACAGCGCGAGCACCGAGGTGACGAGCACCGCGCCGCCGTCGAGGGTCAGGTCCGCGTACGCCGGCAGGACCGTCAGCGCGAGCTCGCGCAACGCGGCCAGCCCGAGCGCCGCGAGCAGGATCCCTGCCGCGCCGCCGGCGAGCGCCAGCACCGCGCTCTCGGTGAGCAGTTGCCGGACGAGCCGGCCGCGGCCGGCGCCGAGCGCCACGCGCACGGCGAACTCCTTGCGCCGGGAGAGGGCGCGGGACAGCAGCGCTCCGGCCAGGTTCGCGCAGGTGATGAGGAGCACCAGCCCGGCGCTCGCCATCAGCACGAGCAGCGGAGTGCGGGTATCGCCCACCATGGAGTCGCGGAGCGGCTCCGAGGTGAAGAGGCGGCCGGCGTCGGAGTCGGGGTACTCGCGCGCCAGCGCGGCGGCGATGGTATCGACCTCGCGCTGGGCCCCCTCGACGGTGGCGCCCGGGGCCAGGCGGCCGACCAGGCCCAGCCAGTGGCTCTGCCGCGCGCGGACCGGGTCGCTCAACGCCGGGCCGAGATCGAGGGGGATCCAGAGGTCGGCCTCCCCCATCGGCCCGACGAAGCCGCGCGGCAGCACTCCGACCACCTCGAAGGAGGTCCCGTTGACGCTGCCAGTCCGGCCGAGCACCTGCGGGTCGCCGACGAACATCCGCTGCCAGGCGTCGTAGCCCAGGACCGCCACCACCGGCGCGCCCGGCGCGGCGTCGGCGTCCGCGAGCGTGCGCCCGAGGAGGGCCCGCACGCCGAGCGTCTGGAAGAAGCCGCGCCCGACCATCGCGCCTTTCACGAGCTGCGGCCCGCGGTCGTCGGCGTAGGCGAGGTCGGGCGTCCAGTGCATGAAGGGGGCGAGGCGGGAGAACGACCGCTGGCGTCTGGCGATGTCCGTCACGGCGCCGGCGCTCAGCGGCGAGCGCGCGAGCGATCCGTCCTCGAGGCGCGAGTAGACGCGCACGAGACGGTCCGCGTCGGCGTAGGGCAGCGCGTCGAGCAGCACCGACTTCACCACGCCGAAGACCGCGGCGTTGGCACCGATGCCCAGGGCGAGGGTGAGCACCGCCAGGAGCGAGAAGAGCGGCGCGCCCAGTGCCGACCGCACGCCGTACCGGAGGTCCTGGACGAGGTCCTCGACGGGACGGCTGCGGTACTCGTCCCGCGCCTCCTCCTTGAAGCGCTCGCGCCCGCCGAAGCTGACGAGCGCCGCGCGGCGTGCCTCGTCCGGGCTCATCCCGAGACGGAGGTTCTTCGCCGTCTGCATGTCGATGTGGAACTGGATCTCCTCCTCCAGCTCGGGCTCCGCCGTCCGCTGCCGGAGCGAGCCGGACAGCCTCATCATCGCGTTCCGCAAAGCTCTCATGGTGCTGCTCCTCTAGGTCGCGGACATCCGCAGGACGAGGTTCACGGCCTCGGAGAGCCGCTCCCAGCTCTCCTGCTCGGCGGCGAGCTGGGCGCGTCCGGCCGCGGTGAGCTCGTAGTAGCGCGCCCGGCGGTTGTTCTCCGTCGTCTTCCAGGAGGAGGTGATCCAGCCCTGGCGCTGCAGCCGGTAGAGAGCCGGATAGAGCGACCCCTGGTTGACCTGCAGCACCTTCTGGGACCACTGCTCGATGCGCTCGGTGATGCCCCAGCCGTGCATGGGCTCGAGCTGGAGCGCTTTCAGCACGAGCATGTCGAGGGTGCCCTGGAGCAGGTCGCCCCTGTTCTTGTCGGTAATCTTGTCAGTGTTCTTGTCCGTCATGAGCCGTCCATTCCTCTCGATGTTCTAGAGGAATGGTGCGGCGCTTCCTCTCGATTGTCAAGAGGAAGGGTAGGAGGAGGGGAAGAGCTAGTCCTGCAGGAGCTCCTGCAGCCAGGCGGCCACCTCGCCGACCACCGGGCTCTTCAGGATGGAGTAGTGGTCCGAGGCGAAGACCCGGGTTTCCAGGGGACCGGAGAGCAGGGGTTTCCAGAGCCGGAGAGGGTCGAAGAGGCGCATTCCCTCCTCCGTCGCCAGCAGGGCCACCCGGCCGGGATAGGGCCGCGGCACGTGGACGCTGTGCGCCCGGACGCTGCGCTGGAAGACCTCGAAGTAGCGGCGGAGCTGTTCAGGGTCCGCCTCGGGACCGGCGAGCCCGGCGAGGTCCCGGGCGAATTCGCGGGCCATCTCGGCCTCGCCCGTCTCGCGCGCCGGCCAGCCGGGAGGGTTCGGCGGGGACGGATCGATGAGGGCGACGAGCCCGGCCTCCTCCCCCGCCTCGCGGAGCTGATGAGCCATCTCCAGGGCCACCAGCCCGCCGAACGACCAGCCTCCGAGGAGGTACGGCCCCGCGGGCTGAGCCCGGCGGACCTCGCGGAGGTAGTGGGCGGCCATCTTCTCGACAGTATCGAGGCCGTCGCCGCCCGCCTCGGTGCCGCGAGCCTGCAGCCCGAAGACCGGTCTCTCCCCCCCCAGCTTGCGGGCCAGATCCGCGTAGCTGAAGACGTTGCCGCCGGAGGGATGGACGAGGAAGAGCGGACGCGCGCCGCCGCCGGGCTGGATCTCCACCAGAGCGGAGTCAGAAGGCGGCGCCGCCTCCTCGCGCAGGGCACCGGCCAGCCCCGCGATGGTGGGCAGGCGGAACAGCGCGGAGATGGGGAGGTCGCGGCCGAAGTCGCCGCGGATCCGTGACATCAGACGGACCGCCAGCATGGAGTGCCCGCCCAGGTCGAAGAAGCTGTCCTCGATCCCTACCGTCGGCAGGCCGAGGAGCTCGCGCCAGATCTCGGCCAGCCGCCGCTCGGTCGCGTCGCGGGGAGGGATGGCGGAGGCGGCGAGGCCGGCCTCGGGCGCGGTGGGAGCGGCGGCGAGCTGCCGGCGGTCCACCTTGGCGCTGGGAGTCAGCGGCAGCCTCTCCAGGCGCGAGAACGTCGACGGCACCATGTAGGCGGGCAGCGCCGCGGCCGTGAAGGCCCTGAGCTCGGCCGCCAGCGGATCCCCGGCCTCCCCGCTCCGCGCCACGATGAAAGCCGCCAGACGCTGCGCCCCCGGCTCTCCCTGGGCGACGACGGCGCACTCCTCCACCGCTGGATGACGCAGCAGAACCGCCTCGACCTCCCCCGGCTCCACCCGGAAACCGCGCACCTTGACCTGTACGTCGACACGCCCCAGGTGCTCGAGGGAGCCGTCCGGCAGGCGGCGGCCCCGGTCGCCGGTGCGATAGAGCCGACCTCCCGGCTCGGCGGCCCAGGGGTCCGGCCGGAAGCTCGCCGCGGTCCAGTCCGGCCGTCCCAGGTAGCCGCGCGCCAGGTCGGCGCCGCCGATGCAGATCTCCCCCACCACGCCGACCGGCACCGGCTCCAGCGCGGCGTCCAGCACGTGCGCCTGGACGTTGGGCAGAGGCGAGCCTATGGGGACCCGGTGCTCGGGATGCCCGGGAGCGTCCTCGTACACCGTGGTCGAATTGATGGTCTCCGTGGCCCCGTAGGCGTTGATCCACCGGATCCGTCCCTGGACGTGCCGGCGCCACGCGGCGACCACCTCGGGCAACGCCTGCTCGGTGCCGATGACCACCAGGCGCAGGCTCGGCGGCGGCAGGCGTCGCGAGCGCACCATGCTCGCCACCCATTCGTGCCAGTAGCCGGTGGACATGTTGAGCACGGTGATCCCGTACCGCCGCAGCAGCCCGTCGAACTCCTCGAAGGCCGGGAACGTGCCGGCGGGCCTCGGCACCACCGCGCCGCCGCTCACCCAGGTGGGGAGCATCTCCTCCAGGCCCAGGTCGAAGCCGATAGCGGCGAACTGGAGCACCCGGTCGTCCGGCCCCAGGCCGAAGCGGGCGCTGGTCACCAGGTCGTGGTTCGTCAGCGCCCGGTGCGGGATGCCCACCGCCTTGGGCTCTCCCGTGGAGCCCGAGGTGTAGATGGCGTACGCCAGGCTCCCTGGATCGACCAGCGCCGCGGCGGGCCCCGTGCCGGTGGCCTCGATCCGGTCCCACTCGCCGTCCAGACAGACCCGACGCGTCTGGGGAGGCAGTGGAGGCAGTCGGTCCGCCAGCCGCTCCTCGGTGAGCACCAGCGGTGTCCCGGATGAGGCCAGGATTCTCTGCAGGCGCTCGGGAGGCAGGTCGGGGTCGAGGGGGAGATAGCAGCCCCCCGCTTCGAAGGTGGCGAGCAGGGCGACGTACAGGGCCGGCGAGCGCTCCAGATGGACCCCCACCGGAATCTCGGGGCCGATACCCGCCGCCCGCAGGAAGGCGGCGAGCCGCGACGCCCGGCCGTCGAGCTCGCCGTAGCTCATGACGCCGCCGTCGAGGATCACGGCCGGATTCTCCGGCGCCTGCCGCGCCCGTTCCCGGATGAGCTCACGGACCGGCACGGTGGGTAGGGGGACGGCGGTGCGGTTCCACTCCACGAGCTGACGGCGCTCGGCATCGGTCAGCAGGGGGAGCTCCGACAGGCGCCGCTCGGGGTCGGCCACGGCCCCCTCCAGGAGGAGGGCGAAGTGCCGCGCCAGGCGCTCGATGGTGCTGTCGTCGAACAGGTCGGCGTTGTAGTCCACCCCCACGGGGAGCCCGGTCCGGGACAGCGGGTCGTCTCCGCCCGGGGCCGGCTCCATCACCGTCAGCTCGAGCTCGAACCTGGCGGAGGCGGCGTCGATCTCCGCCGGCGCGAAGGTGAGCCGCGGCAGCCGGGGGGGCTTCGCGGGCAGCATCTGGAGGGCGAACATGGCCTGGAAGAGCGGACTGTGGGCGAGGCTGCGCTCGGGCTGGAGCTCTTCGACCAGGCGCTCGAAGGGGAGCTCCTGGTGACTCAAGGCCCCCAGCGTCACCGACCGCACCCGGCCCAGCAGCTCGCGGAAGCTGGGATCGCCCTCCAGGTCGGTGCGCAGGACGAGCGTATTGACGAAGAAGCCAATCAGATCCTCGGTCTCCATCTGCCGGCGGCCGGCCACCGGCGTCCCCACGCTGATGTCGACCTGGCCGCTGTAGCGCGACAGGAGCGCCTGGAAAGCGGCCAGCAGCGCTCCGAACAGGGTGCTCCCCTCCCGGCCGCGCAGCCGCTCCAGGCTCTGCGCCACCTCCGCCGGCAGCTCCACGCCACGGAACGAGCCGGCCCGCGCTCCGCCCAGCGGGCGGCGCGGCCGATCCATCGGCAGGTCCAGCGACGGCGGCGCTCCCGCCAGATGCTCCTTCCAATAGGCGAGCTGCGCCTCCAGCACCGGCCCCTCCAGCCAGCGCCGCTGCCACACCGCGAAGTCGGCGTATTGAATGGGGAGCTCCGGCAAAGGCGAAGGGTGGCCCGTGGCGAACGCCTCGTACAGCGCCGCCAGCTCTCTGGCCAGCACCTCCATGGACCAGCCGTCGCCGGCGATGTGGTGGAGGGTGAACAGCACCAGATGCTCGCGGGGGGCCAGCCGGAGCAGCAGCGTCCGCAGCATCGGGGCGCGGGCGAGATCGAAGGGCCGCCGCGCCTCTTCGGCTCCGAGCCGCCGGGCCTCGGCCTGGCGCGGCGCGGCCGGCAGGGCGGACAGGTCCACTCGCGGCAGTGTCAATGGCAGCGGCGGCTCGATCACCTGCACCGGCTCGCCCGCGATCTCCCGGTAGGCGGTGCGCAGCACCTCGTGGCGGCGCAGGATCTCGCCGCCGGCCCGTTCCCAGGCCGCATCGTCCAGATCCCCCAGCAGCCGGAACGCCGAAGGCATGTTGTACGCCGCCCCCGGCTCGAGCCGCTCGAGGAACCATAGCCGCTGCTGGCCGAACGACAGCGGCAACGGGCCCGGGCGCGGCACGCGCTCGACCGGCGGCACCGCAGCGGGTCCGCCAGCCAGAACCTCGCGCACCCGGCCGGCCAGCCCCTCCACCGTCGGCACCTCGAACAGGCTGCGCAGCTCCACCTCCACGCCGAAGAGCTGGCGGATGCGCGACATCACCTGGGTGGCCAGCAGAGAGTGGCCGCCCAGGGCGAAGAAGTTGTCCCGCGCGCCGACCCGGTCGAGCCCCAGCACCTGCGACCAGATCCCCGCCAGGATCTCCTCCTCGGCGGTGCGGGGCGCCACGAAGGTCTCTTCCAGCTCGGCCCGCAGCCGCTCCGGTGCCGGCAGCGCCCGCCGGTCCAGCTTGCCGTGAGCGGTCCGCGGCAGCCGGTCCAGCACCACCAGGGCCGATGGCACCATGTAATCGGGCAGCCGCTGCTCCAGGAACGAGCGCAGCCGCGGCACCAACCGCTGGGCCTCAACCGGCTCGCAGGTCAGATAGGCCACGAGACGCCGCTGCCCCGGCTCGTCCTCCCGGCTCACGACCACCGCCTCCCGCACAGCCGGGTGCTCGCGCAACGCCTCTTCCACCTCTCCCGGCTCGATGCGGAACCCCCGCACCTTGACCTGCTCGTCGGCCCGGCCCAGGTACTCCAGGACACCATCGGCCCGGTAGCGCGCCAGGTCGCCCGTCCGGTACCAACCGTCCACGAACCGCTCCCGCGTCAGCTCCGGACGGTTCCAGTACCCCCGGCTGACCGCCGCGCCGCCGATCCAGATCTCCCCGGCCACTCCCAGCGGCACTTGCTGCCCGCGCCGATCCCGCAGCTCCAAGAGGGTGTTGCCCAGCGGTCGGCCGAGCGGCGGCCTCGCGAGTGCCTGGCCGTCCACCGGATGGCTCGCGCAGAGGATCGTGCCTTCGGTGGGACCATAGAGCACCCGCACCTCGGCACCGGGGAACACCTCCAGCAGGTCCGCCAGCAGGTCCGGTGGCACCGCCTCGCCGCCGACGAATACGGTCCGCAGACCGCTGATCCGCCCGGCCTGGCTCCGGATCTCCTCGACGATCTCCCGCATCAGGGACGGCACCGCGTGCAGCCGCGTCATCGCCGGGAGAGCCTCGGTCAGCCGCCGCACGTCCGGCACCGGCCGCAGCGCGAACAGCTCCGCCCGGCCGCCGGCCAGCAGCGGGTTCCACAGCTCGAACAGGAAGATGTCGAAAGAGTACGCCGCGAGCACCGGCATCCGGTCCCGGCCATCCCAGTCCAGGTCACGCTGGATCACCGACAGGACGTTGGCCAGACTGCCATGATCCACCAGAACGGCCTTGGGGCGGCCGGTCGTGCCCGAGGTGAAGATCAGGTAGGCGGCCGATTCGGGCCCCACCTCCACCCTCGGGCGGCCGTCCCTCCCCGAGGCCATGGCCGCGGCGACCTGCTCCCGGTCCACCACGATGGGGGTAGCGTCACCGAACACCTCTCGGAGCATCCCCTCCAGGCGCGGGCGCGGCGCCTCCGGATCGAGCGGCACAAAGGCGCCTCCAGCCTTCCACACGCCCAACATCGCGACCGCGATCTCCACCGACCGCTCCAGGCGAAGCGCCACCGGTGCTCCCGGACGTACACCCAGTGCGATCAAGTGATGGGCCAGGCGGTTGGCCCGGCGGTCGAGCTCGCGATAACTCAGCTCCTCACCCATGAAGGCCACCGCCACTGCCGACGGCACCGCCGCGGCGCGGCGCTCGAACAACCGGTGCACCGGCTCGGCGGGCAGCGCCGTCGCGGTGTCGTTCCACTCGCGCGAGAGCTGGTGCGTTTCGGCCTCGCCGAGCAGAGGGATCTCGCCCACGGGCCGCTCCGGATCTTCCACGGCCGCCGCGAGCAGCGCCGGCAGATAGCCGGTGAAGCGCCGCGCCGTGGCTTCGTCGAAGAGGTCGAGGTTGTACTCGAGAAAGCCGTGGAGCGCTCCGCCCCCCTCGAAGAGGTGGAGCGACAGGTCGACCTTGGAGGTGCCGGTGCCGACCGCCTCCTCCGCCGGCGGGATCAGGACAAGCCCTCCGGTCTCGACCTCGCGCGAGGTGAAGTTGTGGAAGCCGAAGGTCACCTGGACGAGCGGGTTGCGGCCGAGGTCCCGGTCCGGCGCCAGCTCTTCGACCAGCTTCTCGAAGGGAAGATCCTGGTGGGCGTAGGCCCCGAGAGAGGTCTCCCGCACGCGGGCCACCAGGTCGCCGAAGCCCGGCGCATCCTCGAGCCGGGTGCGCAGGACCAGGGTGTTGACGAAGAAGCCGATCAGCTCCTCGGTCTCGCGGCGGTTGCGGCCGGCGATGGCCACGCCCACGGGGATGTCGCCGCGGCCGGAGAGCCGGGAGAGGAGAACCTTGAAGCCTGCGAGGACCACCATGGAGAGCGTGGCGCCGCGGCGGCGGGCGAGCAGCGACAGCCGGCGTACCAGCGGCGCCGCGAGAGGGAAGGCGGCGCCGGCGCCACGGAAGGACTCGATGGCCGGCCGCGGCCGGTCGGTAGGCAGCTCCAGCACCTCGGGCATGTCTGCGAGCCGGCCCCTCCAGTAGTCCAGCCGTGCGCGCAGGGCCTCACCCTGGAGCCAGCCGCGCTGCCAGACGGCGAAGTCGGCGTACTGGACCGGCAGCGCCGGCAGTGGGGACCCTTGCCGCCGGTGGAAGGCGCCATAGAGCGCGGCAAGGTCGCGGTGGAGGACGCCCAGCGACCAGCCGTCCGAGGCGATGTGGTGGACGTTGAGGAAGAGGGAGTGCTCGCTCTGGCTCAGCCGCAGCAGAGCGGTGCGGAAGACCGGCCCGCAGGCCAGGTCGAACGGCCGCCGCCCCTCGGCGAGGGCGAGACGCGCCAGTTCCTCCCGCCGCACCGATTCCGTGAGCCCCCCGAGATCGATCACCGGAAAACCCGGAGGCGGCTCGGCGGCGATGGCCTGCAC
>DASPJI010000091.1:0-5712 GCA_035628695.1 Thermoanaerobaculia bacterium
AGAGGTTCTCGGCACCCGGGTTTTCACGTGGCCCGGGTGCCCGCGGCCTCAGCTTACTGCCAAGTCTCCCCCTCCTCGGCTTCGCCCTCCTCGCCGCCGTCGTCGCCGCGCGGCCAGGTGTTGAAGACGAGGACCTCGCCCTCCATCAGTGCCTGCTCGTAGAACTGGCGGTCCTCGTCCTCCAAGCCGTAGTCGTCACCGGTGACGGTCCCCGCCTCCTCGAGGGACTCCACGGTCCATCCATAGTCCTGGATCAGATCGGTGGCGCTCTCCTGCGCCCTCTCCCGGTCCTCCTCTTGAATCCAGCAGTTGACGTAGGCGCCGCCGGCCTCGTGGAACTCCTTCGCGTCGCGAGTCGGAACGGCTAGGAAAGTGAAGAAGTGCATGCTCATAACGTAGATCCCTCCATGCCCGCACACACCCGCGGGTCTCAGTATCCTGATGCAAACCCACGGCCCGCGCCAACTCCATAGTTGACGCTGTCAACTAGTTGGTGGACAATGGCACTCATCAGGGTGGAGGAGGTTGGCATGGCGGAGGCGAGCTTCGAGCGCCGCATAGGGGACGTGCGCCGCTTCAACCGGTTCTACACGCGCCAGATCGGGGTGCTGCACGAGGGGCTGGTGAGGAGCCCGTACTCATTGACCGAAGTGCGCGTGCTCTGGGAGCTGGCGCACCGCGACCGGCCCACGGCGGCCGGGATCGGCAAGGAGTTGGGGCTGGACGCGGGCTATCTGAGCCGGATCCTGCGCGGCTTCCAACAGCGCGGCCTGGTCGCCAGCGAGCCCTCCGAGACCGACGCCCGGCAGAACCTCCTGCGGCTGACGGAGGAGGGGATAGACGCCTACGCGGTCCTGGACGCGCGCTCCCGGGATGACGTCGCGAGCCTGCTGAGCCGTCTCTCCGAAGCCGAGCAGCGCCGCCTGACCGAGGCCATGTCCACCATCGAGGCGCTGCTCGGCGCCCCTTCCGAGAGCAAGGCTTCCTACCTGCTGCGCACCCACCAGCCGGGGGACATGGGCTGGGTGGTCGCCCGGCACGGCGTCCTCTACGCGCAGGAGTACGGCTGGGACGAGACCTTCGAGGCGCTGATCGCCGAGATCGTGGCGAAGTTCATCCGCGAGCTCGACCCGAAGCGCGAGCGCTGCTGGATCGCCGAGCTGGACGGCGAGAACGTCGGCTGCGTCTTCCTGGTCAAGCATCCGGAGATGCCGGAGAGGGTGGCGAAGCTGCGGCTTCTGCTGGTCGAGCCCACGGCGCGCGGCCTCGGCATCGGCCGGCGCCTCGTTGACGAGTGCATACGGTTCGGCCGGCAGGCGGGTTACCGCAAGATCACGCTCTGGACCAACAGCGTCCTCGACGCCGCCCGGCACATCTACGAGCAGACCGGCTTCGCGCTGGTGCAGGAGGAGCCGCACCACAGCTTCGGCCACGACCTGATCGGTCAGACCTGGGAGCTGGAGCTGTGAGCGCGGCTGCTTCCTGCGGCCGGTCCTAATTCCCGCTCGAGCCGGTCGTGCACGCCGCGGCCGGCGGGTTGACCGCCACCTTCGGGTGGTTCTTCTGCATGTATTGGTAGTAGTGCTCGTTGGCGAAGGCGTCCCGACGCACGAGCTGCGAGGCTCACCGGTCCGGAAGGTCGTTACGCCGGTCCGGGCGGATGGAGCAGACCGCCGGACCGACGCTTCATCCGTTCGGCGGGTTGTGACGCCGGTCCGGAGGAATGGAGCAACCGACCGGACCGACGCTCCATCGGTTCGGTGGGCCGGCCTTTACCCTTTGTTGCTGTCGGTAGGAGCGTAGGACTCCAGGTATCCGCAGCGGGTGCAGCGGTAGGTCACGATGCGGTGACGCTCGTGGCCGCGGAGCTTGAGGCCGGTCCAGATCGAGTACTTCGGCTCCCCCTCGGCCCACTCCGCCTGCGTGGCCGCTCCGTGGGTGTAATCGACGATCACGCCTTTTTCCATCGCGGCCGAGCACTTCGGGCAAGTGAGGTGGTGGTCCATAAGCCCTCGCGCGGCATCTTACCTCTGGATGGCCAGACCTCGACGGCGATGAGCCCGAGGCCTCTCGGCGAACGGCCCGAACGGGGCGACCGGCCGGCGTTTGCCGCCGCCCACCGGTCGAGCGTCCTTCTCAGCTCCATCGTCCGGCCCATCGCCGGACGCGAGCCGTTCTACCAGCTCGGCACGGAGAGATGGCGCGACGGATATCCCCTGCTGCGCAATGGCTCTCCCCAGGGCTGAATGGAGATCTTCCATCAAGATTGGGCGTCGGGCCTGAGTCTGCTCGAACGCGTCGTCCGCGATCCGCTGGCCGTCGCGCTCGTCCTCGAAGCCGCGGGACCGTCCTGCCCAAAGGGCCCTGGAACCGAAGTTGCACAACCGGCCGGGGAGGTGGGATGGTGAGGAAGCCGGAGCACGAAACGAGGTTCCCCATGGAGCGTGACGCGGTCGTCGTCGGTGCCGGGCCCAATGGCCTGGCGGCCGCGATCGCCCTGGGACAGGCGGGGTGGTCGGTCACCGTCGTCGAGGCGCGCGACACCGTCGGCGGGGCGGCGCGGTCGGCGGAGCTGACGCTGCCGGGGGTCCTCCATGACGTCTGCTCGGCCATCTATCCCTTGACGGTGGGGTCGCCGTTCCTCTCCCAACTGCCCCTCGAGCGGCACGGCCTCCGGTGGATCGAGCCCCCTCTGCAACTGGCGCATCCGCTCGACGACGGCACGGCCGCCGTCCTCGCCCGGGACTTCGAGACCACGGGGGAGAGCTTCGGCGACCCGGCCGACGCGGAGGCATGGCGGGAGCTGTTCGCCCCACTGACCGAATCCTGGGACGATCTGGCGCGGGACTTCCTGGGTCCCATCAAGCTGCCGCATCACCCGTTCAAGCTCGCCCGCTTCGGCCTGATGGGGCTTCGCTCGGCGGCCAGCCTGGCGGAGAGCCGGTTCCGCGGCTTCCGGGCCCGGGCGCTCTTCGCCGGTATCGCCGGGCATTCGTTCCTCCCCCTGGAGATGATCCCGACGGCGTCGTACGGCCTGGTCCTCGCCGCGTCCGGCCACGCGGTGGGGTGGCCCCAGCCCCTCGGTGGCGCGCAGAAGCTCTCCGACGCCATGGCGAGCCTGGTGCGCGAGGCCGGGGGAGAGATCCGCACCGGCCAGTTGGTCGAGTCACTGGACGAGCTGCCCAGCGCCCGGGCCTATCTGCTCAACATCACCCCGGCGCAGCTCCTGCGCATGGGCGGCGTCCGTCTCACCCCGGGCTACCGGCGGCGCCTCGAGCGCTACCGGTACGGGCCGGGGGTGTTCAAGATCGACTGGACACTGTCCGAGCCGATCCCGTGGCGGGCCGAGGCCTGCCGCCGTGCCGGCACCGTTCACCTCGGCAACACGTTCCACGAGGTGGCGGCGGCCGAGAACGCCGCCTGGTACGGCCGCGTGCCGGCCCGGCCGTTCGTCCTGCTCGGCCAGCCGACCCTCTTCGACTCGACCCGCGGACCGGCCGGCGTCCACACCGCGTGGGCCTATTGCCACGTGCCGCACGGCTCCACGGCCGACATGACCGCGGCCATCGAGGCCCAGGTGGAGCGCTTCGCCCCCGGGTTCCGCGACGTCGTCGTGGCGCGCCACACCATGAACTCGGCGCAGCTCGAGGCGTACAACCCCAACTGCATCGGCGGCGACATCAACGGTGGCGCCGCGCTCCTCACCCAGCTCTTCACCCGCCCCGTGATCAGCCTCGTCCCCTACGCGACGCCGGACCCGCGGGTCTTCCTGTGCTCGGCGAGCACGCCCCCCTCGGGCGGCGTGCACGGCATGTGCGGCTATCACGCGGCGGAGGTGGTGATGCGGCGGCTGGGGTGGGGGAGCGGAACGGCCGGCGCGCCGAGGACGACAGCCGAGGATTCGCACGATCTCTCTTCAGCACACCCGCCACGGCGGGCAGGAGGACAACGATGAAAGTACTGGTGACGGGTGGAACCGGGGTGGTGGGTGCGGCGGCGGTTCGTGCCCTGCTGGCGGATGGACACGCGGTGCGGCTCTTCTCGCGGCACGCCGACAAGGACGTGGAGCGCTGGCGCGGCACCGGCGACATCGAGGCGCGGGAGGGGAGCATCGGCTCGCCGCTGGACATCGCCGGTGCTGCCGAGGGGTGCGACGCCATCCTCCACATCGCCGGCATCGTCGAGGAGAGGCCGCCCGAGGTCACCTTCGACCGGGTGAACGTCGGCGGCACCCAGCACCTCCTCAGCGAGGCGCAGCGGGCCGGCGTCCGCCGCTTCGTCTATGTCTCGTCCCTGGGCGCCGAGCGCGGCGACTCCGCCTATCACTCCTCCAAGCGCCGGGCCGAGGACCTCGTCCTCCAGTTCCCCGGCGACTGGCTGATCTGCCGGCCCGGCAACGTCTACGGCCCCGGCGACGAGGTGATCTCGCTCCTTCTTCAGATGGTGCGGATCTCGCCGGTCGTACCGGTCATCGACGCCGGGGATCAGCCGTTCCAGCCCCTCTATGCCGAGGACCTCGGCGCGGCGCTGGCGATCGCCGTGTCCCGCAAGGAGCTGTCGCGGCAGGTGCTGCTCCTGGCGGGCGACGAGGTCACCACCACCAGCGCTCTCATCGACCGCTTGGCCCGGATCACCGGCAGGGAGGCGGCGCGGCTGCCGGTGCCCTCCTTCTTCGCCAAATTGGGAGCCCAGGCTGCCTCGATGATCGGCCTGCGCATGCCGGTCAACGAGGACAAGCTCACCATGCTCATCGAGGAGAACGTGATCCGTCCCGGCGAGGTCAATGCGCTGACCACCATCCTCGGGGTCAAGCCCACGCCGCTGGAGGAGGGGCTGCGCCGGCTCGCCGTCAGCCAGCCCGAGCAGCTCCCGAGCGGGGGCACGGGCACCGGCCCGGTGATGCGGCGCCGCTATTGGGCGAACCTGCACGGGATCCCCGGCACGGCCAAGGATCTGTTCACCGAGTTCCGGCGCCGCTTCTTCGACGTCGTCCCCGAGGCCACGGTCCGTGAGGGGGGGGAGCAGGTGGGGGAGAGGCGGCTCGATCCCGGAGCCGTGCTCACCTTGTCGCTCCCGATGCGCGGCCATGTCCAGGTGCGGGTGGTGGAGGTCACGGACACCTCGGCGACGCTGGTCACCCTGGCCGGACACCCGCTCGCCGGCTCCAACACGTTCAGGATCACCGGCGTCCCGACCGGTACGCCGAGCGACGCGCCGCACGGCGGGCTGCGCTTCGTGGTGGAGTCGTGCGACCGGCCCTCCAACCTGGTGGACGGCCTGGCCATGACCCCCATGGGCACCATGCTCAAGCACTGGACCTGGAACAACGTGGTCGAGGAGGCCGCGAAGATGTTCGGCGCCCGGCCGCCCATCGACGTCCAGATGGAGGAGCATGCCCTGGAGGGGGAGGCGGAGCGTCAGGCCATCCGCGAGATGGAGGAGAAGGTCGCCAACCTTGCCCGTGAGCAGGAGCCGGCGCTCCAGGAGGAGGCCAAGGCCCGGCTCGAGGAGGCCTCGGTCGGGAAGATCTGAGGCGCGAGCTGAAACCGGAGACGCCCCGACGGCTGCGGCGATCCTCGACGAGCGCACGGCGTCCGTGAAATAGCTCCCGGCCCTTTCGGAGCCGGCGTGACCCTTTTTAGAGCTGCCGCGACCCCAGGGTCGAGGCAGGTTTGAGGAGGGTCGAACGGCTTGACCCCAGGGTCGGGCCAG
>DASPJI010000092.1:0-3591 GCA_035628695.1 Thermoanaerobaculia bacterium
AGGGGGTGACGGCGGGCAAGGTCCGGCTCCTGGCCGCGGCGCCGCGCTTGCTGCAGGCGGAGATCCCCATCCTCGAGGTGGCGGCCGGCAAGGACGTCGAGGATCTCGAGCTGGTCCTCCGGCGCGGCTCGGTGGTGGCCGGCCGCGTCCTGAGCCCGGGCGGCGAGCCCGTGACCGGGGCGCGGGTGGAGCCGGCCGCTCAGGCGGAGGATGACGTCTTCCTGCCCTTCTTCCAGGGGACCGTCTCCGATGCCGAGGGCCGGTACCGTCTGGAGGGCGTGCCCGACGGAGCTGTACGGTCCTTCGCCGCCGAGGCCGAAGGCTTCCAGCGCGCCGTCAGGGAGGTGGAGGTCCGGCCCGGGGAGAACCGGCTGGACTTCCGGCTGGACGCCGGCCACGAGATCTCCGGCCGGGTGGTGGACGCCGCCGGAGCGCCCATCGCCGGAGCCCTGGTGAGCACCTCCGAGCCCGGGTCTCCGTTCATGGGGGCTGAAGGCGGCTGGGGAAAGGGGGTCCGCACCGGCGCCGACGGCTCGTTCCGGCTCGCCGGCGTGGCCACCGGCGTCCATGAGGTCCGCGCCGGCAAGGAGGGCTACGCGCCGGGCCGGCTCCAGGCCGTGGAGGTCGCCGGACCGGTCCAGGGACTGGAGCTGCGGCTCGGCGCCGCCGGGAGCGTCCACGGCCGCCTCACCGGGCTCGACCTCGCCGAGCTGGCCGGCGTGGAGGTCTCCGCCCAGCCCCTGAGCCCCGGCGCCCTCCCCGGCTACGCCAATGGACAGGTGGATTATGAAGGCCGGTACCGGGTCGGTGGCCTGACGGCAGGCGAATGGCGGGTGGAGGTCCAGGCCCCCTCCGGCCTCCGGGCTTCCGGCAAGGTGACCGTGCCGGCCGGCGGCGACGCGGTGCTCGACCTGGAGTTCAAAGACGGCTTCACCCTCACCGGCCGGGTCCTGCGCGGCGGCGAGCCGGTCGGCGAGGCGCAGGTGGTCGCCATGGCGACGGACAGCGACAGCCACGGGTTCTCGTCCACCGGCCCCCAGGGAGCCTTCCGCATCCCCGGGCTGGCGCCGGGCTCCTACCAGGTGCGGGTCGTCAACCACCGCGGCCTGTATCACCAGGAAACGGTGGAGATCTCGGGGGACCGCGACCTCCGGATCGAGATCTCGGGGCAGCGGGTGAGCGGCCGGGTGGTGGACGCCACGGACCAGTCGCCCATCGTCCGCGCCCGCGTCTCCCTGGAGGCGGAGGCTGCTCCCGGCACCTCGAGGGCCGCGAGCAGCGACGACCAAGGGGCCTTCACCCTCACCGACGTCACCCCCGGGGTCTACCGGATCGTCGCCCGGGTGGACGGCTACGCTCCGGCCTCCACCCCGGTCGAGGTGAGGGAAGCCGGCGTAGACGGCGTGATGCTGGCGCTCCAGCCCACGGAAGGGCTCGTCCTGGAGGTGCGCGGCACCCTGGGGAGCCCGCCGCCGCAGGTCCAGGTGGCCTTCCTGGATGCCACGGGCCGGAGCATCCTCCAAGGCAGCCACTCCACCGGCGAGAACGGCCGGGTCCGCCTCTCCAGCGCGCCGCCGGGGACCTGGCAGCTCCTGGTGTCCGCCAGCGGCTACGCCACGATCGAGCGGCCCGTCCAGGTCCCCTCCCCCACGGTCGCCATCGCCCTCCCCCGCTCCTCCACCCTGACCGTGGAGGCGCCCGGGTTGCCCGAGCACGCCGTGGTCACGGTCACCAGTGCCGGCGGCGATGGCGGCCGCCGCTTCCGGTCGCTGGACTGGCAGGTGGAGGACGAGTGGCACGTCCACGGCGGCAAGGCGGAGATCGCGGGCCTGCCCCCCGGCCGCTGGCGGGTGCGCGTCGCCACGCCGGACGGCGGGCAGGCCTGGCAGGCCGAGGTGGCGACGGTCGCGGGGAGCCCCTCCCGGGTGGTGGTGCGGTGACCCGGGAGAGCGCGATACGGCGGATCTGTCTGCTCCTGGCCGTGGGGCTGTCCAAGAAGGGCCCCCTCCCCTTCCGCCGGATTCCGAAGATATCCTAGAAGGATGGCCGAGGACTCTTCTCAGGATTGGGAGCGCCTGCTCGCCGCGGAACGCCACCTACAGTCTCTGGTACCGGGCACGGTCCTGGTAGGTGGGACCGCTGCCGCTCTGCATGCCGAGCATCGCGTGAGCTTCGACGGAGACCATGTGCTCGCCGATCTCGCGGGTCGATTCGACGAGGTGCTGGCCGACCTCGAGAGCGTGGCAGGGTGGCGGACGAACCGGGTTCGCCGGCCGGTCCTCATCCTCGGGAGTCTCGAGGGTGTCCTGACCGGCATCCGTCAGCTTCGCCGAGTCCGTCCCTTGGAGACCGAGGAGATCGCTGGGTTGCAGGTGCCCACCCTGGCGGAGATGGCCCGCATCAAGGCCTGGCTCCTGGCAACCCGCGCGACGACGCGCGACTACCTCGACGTGGTGGTGCTCTTGGAGCGGCTCGGAGAAGTGGGGGCTGTGAAGGCCCTTCAGCCTCTGGACGAGATCTACCCCCAAGCGAGTGGAGCCTCGGTTCTGGCCGAGGTCATCGAACGTCTGGGAGCTGCCCAGCCTGTGGACGCCGCCGCTATCGACCTCGCGACCTATCGCGGCCTCAAGCCACCCTGGAACGGCTGGAACCACGTCGCGGATCGCGGGCGCCACTGGGCGCGGCGGTTTGCGACCCTGTTGCTGGGCTCAGCAGAGGAAGCCCGATGAGCCGCTTCGATCTCTCGACCTCGCGGGCGCTCTGGAACCGAGAAGGGCTGAACCTGGAGAGCGACGAGGTGCTGGCGCAGATCCTGGACCGCGGGGAGCTCGAGGCTTGGCGCGAGCTTTACCGTCTGGCCGCGGCACCCGGGGACGAGGCCGCGCGGCTCCGGCGCCGTATCCTGCACCTCTGCCGGACCGTGCCGCTCGCCTTCCCTCACCTCTTCATCGCCGCCATGGGGGCGCTAGGCGAGCCGGTCGAACCCTATCCGTCCGTGCCGCCACCGGCGGACGAAATCGCCTGAAGCCTCAAAGGGGAGGCACGCCGCCCATAAAGAGGGGGCACGCTCCCACTACACGTGGGAGAGGGGGCCAGAGGCGAGGCTTATAGCTCACGCTGCAATGACCCCCGCACCCTTTAGAATGGGCAGAACGGAGGCTTCGATGCGACGGATCTGGCTGGCTTTGACCTTGGCGCTGTGGGGGGCGGCGGCGATCCCTGCACACGCGGCGCCCGTCCCGATCGGTGGGCGGATCGTGGACCCCGACGGCCGGCCCGTGCGTGGCGCGAGCGTCGAGTTGGGGCCGGTGCCGGACGCGTTCGGCTGGAGCGAGCTGCGGCTCCATGGCAAGATCTTGCCAGAGCCGGTGGCGCGGGCGGCCAGCCGCGACGACGGCCGCTTCGAGATCGCAGCGCCGGCGCCCGGCATGTGGCAGGTGATCGTCGCCGCCCGCGGCTTCGTCCCCCGGATCTATTACCTGCTCCCGGCCTTCGAGGCCACCGAGCTCCCCCTCCTCGAGATGACCCGCGACGTGCCGCTGCGTGTCCGCGTGCTCGGTCCTCAAGGTAAGCCGGTGGACGGGGCCCGAG
>DASPJI010000093.1:0-2840 GCA_035628695.1 Thermoanaerobaculia bacterium
CCAGACCGGACTCGCCGGCGGCGACCACCTGCACTTCACCCTGCTCCTCCAGGGGCTGCCGGTGAGCCCGGTCGAGTGGTGGGACCCGCACTGGATCCAGGACCGGGTGGCCAGGAAGCTCGGGCCGGCGATGAAGTACCAGGAGCGGGACCTGCCGGCGGCCCAGCCAGCCGCCGCCGCGGCGCGGTAGCCCTACATCACCAGCGCGTATCCCAGCTTCAGGAACAGCGTCCGGTCGGACCGGGTGAGCTCGAGGGGGTGCCCCTCGAGCTCGCCGCCGATCTGGTTGTCCGAGTAGCCGACGAAGAGCACCGTCTGCGGGTTCAGCTTGTACGAGAAGAGGAGCTGGCTGAACAGGTGCTCGTTGTCGCGTTCCACCTCCTCGGCGGTATAGAGCTCGGTGTTGTAGGCGACGTCGGTGTACTGGAGCACGGCGCGCAGGAAGGTCCGCAGGTTGAGCTGGTAGATGGCGCGGAGCTGGCTGACGTTCAGCTCCAGCAGCTCGCCGCCGGCGACGTCCACCTTCTGGAGGTCGTGGTCCAGCTCCAGGCGCAGGCTGCGCCCCAGGTTGAGGTCGATGCTCGGGCGCAGCCGCAGCAGGTCCCCCGCCCGGTCGTGGTCGAAGTCGATGGTGTCCCCGACCGTCGCGGCGAGGGTCAGGAAGAGGGCGCCGCTGGGGCGGACCTCGACCTCCAGGTGGGTGAACTTCTCGTCGTAGGTGCGGCCGTGCCAGAAGCGCTCGCGGCGGCCGTGGTCGATCATGTAGAGGGACTGGAGCGGGCCGCGGAGCTGCAGCCAGGCCTCGGCCTCGCGCTCCAGCACCGTGCCGTCCGGCGCCTCCGTCTGGTCCCAGTCGCCGCCGGCCGAGAGGCTGGTGTACCAGCCGCTACGCTCCTTGGCCCACCAGGTGCGCTCCAGGCCGCCGAGCCAGAGCGTGGTCCCGACCTGCGGCATGAACCCCAGGTCGGCCCGCAGCTCGGGGTCGATGTCCTCGTAGCGCGCGTACCAGGTCCAGTTGCGCGAGCCGTGGTTGTAGGCGGCGCGGAGCGCCGAGCCTTCGAGCCGCCCCGTGGGCAGGTCGAGCTCCCCGGCGAGGCCGAGCGGGTACTCGGTGCGCGAGCTCATGGCCTGGAAGGTGAGGACGTCCGTGGCCGTCGGGCGCCAGCGCCCGTCGACGCTCAGCAGATCGTTCGAGTAGCCGGTCCCCTTGCGGTGGGTCATGGCGGCGCCGACGCTCGACGACGCGCCGAGGTCGAGCCGGTAGCGCAGGGCGGCGTCGGTGGTCCGCAGGTCGAGCGAGGCCGAGCTCGACGACTGGCTGCCGGGGAGGAGGATATTGGTGATCTCGTCCTCGGTCACGAAGACGCCGAAGCCGTGCCGCCCCTCCTTGCCGGTGAGCTTCACCCCCCAGGCCGGGTCGGCCACGGTGCGGGTGTGGATGATGCTGAACGGCGTGGCGAAGAAGTCGGCCCCCTCCAGGAAGAACGGCCGCCGCTCGGGGAAGAAGAGGGCGAACTGGGTATTGACGTCGAATTGGGCGGCGTCGGCCTCGACCTGCGAGAAGTCGGGGTTGACCGCGCCGGTCAGGATGACGTTGGGGGTGATCCCCCAGCGCGCCGTCATGCCGAGGTCGGACTCGGTGCTCCCCTCGCTGATCCCGCCGCGGGGGAAGTCCTCGCGCACGTCGGTGCGCCGGGCGGTGGCCGTGGGGTCGAGCTCGATGTTGCGGCCGGGGGTGACGCCGGCGAAGCCGGTCACCTGCGGGATCTGGCAGAGGATGCAGCCGTCGTCCGGGTCGAGCGGCACGGAGGAGATCTGGTGCCGCAGGCTGCGCGGGTAGGAGCGGAACGCCCCGATCCCCCAGGTCTGCTCCCCCTCGGAGCGCTGGAAGCGCAGGGAGCTGAACGGGATGGCGAATTCCACCACGTAGCCGCGCTCATCGATGCGGCCGGCCGAATCCCAGATGATGTCCCAGGAGGCGTCCTCGCGCTCGTCGGAGTTGGTCTCGTCGATCGACAGGTCCATCTGCACGCCCAGCGGGTTGACGAAGACCTCGAAGCCGCGCCGCGGGTCGTTGAAGGTGTCGAAGAAGATGCCGACGAAGTCGTCGCGGAAGGTGGTGTCGCGGTCGGCGAGATGGGCGCGGATGGCGCCAGGGTCCGGGTCGTCGGCGCGGAAGGCGGCGTAGAGCCGCTCGTCGTCGTAGGCGAGGTAGGCGACGGTGGTGACCGGGGCCGGGACGTTGCGTCCCGGGTCGATCTCGAAGGCCACGTCCATCTTCAGCGCCTGGCTCCAGGCCTCCTCCTCGAGCACGCCGTCGATCTGGACAGGGGAGGAGAGGCGCGGGATGCGGAGCTGCAGCCGCTGCCGGGAGGGCTTCGCCGCCGCGGAGGCCGTCGCCGGATCGCCGGTCTGGGCCGATAGCATGCCGGCCCCTCCGAGCGTGGCGAGGAGGACGGCGAGAAAGGTCCGCGGGCGGCGGAGGCGGCTGGTGATGGGCATGCGGGTGGAGTCCTCCGGTGTGTCGAGATCCTGTGCGGACCTCACTACGCAGAGGGAGCCTCCAGAGTTGCGTCGCCCGCGGCGGATGGGGGAGGCCGAGGGGCATACCCGCTGGACCTCGGGCGCAGGGGGTGGTGGTCCCCTCTACGCGTTGACATGTGGGCGCGAGAGGGTGGTGGTGCCTCCCCCCCTGGGCGGGTGGGCGGCGGTAGGGAGCGGGGGAGGTCAGGAGGGGGGCAGCTTCTTCTTCTTCTTCTTCTTCTTCTCTTCGCCACAAAGCTGAGATCGGATCCCTCCGCCCGCCCAAAAAGCAACCCCCCTCCTCGATCCTCCCCCAC
>DASPJI010000094.1:0-3635 GCA_035628695.1 Thermoanaerobaculia bacterium
TCGCAGGGGAACCCGCCCCACGCCGCCAGCGCGCTCGTCCTGCGCTACGCGCTGGCCGCGGAGGCCTCCCTCACTTCGATCGTGGCGCCCGAGCAGGGCTTCGTCACCGTGCGCTTCTTCCGCGGTGAGCAGCTCGTGCACGAGGATGCCGGCACCCTGGTGGGCCTGGACGGATCCGGCTTCATGCGCGTCCGGCACGTCGCGAAGGTGGCCACCACGCGGGCCGAGATCGTGGCCCGGCATCGGTGGTGGAAGGTGGAGGAGCGTGAGTCCCGGTTGCCGCACCTCCTCAGAGCCTGCTTCCTCTTCCAGGCGGATCTCGACGCCCACGCGCAGCAGGAGGCCACCCACGCCGCCTGGTCTGATTTCTGGTCCGATCTCCTGGGAGCCGGCGGCGCCGCCACCGGCGGCCAGCTCCTGGAGCCGGCGCAGCGCTACACGCTGGAGGCCAGGGTGCGCTGGCGGCACCGCGACCCCTCCACCGGCGACGAGACTGCGCCGTCCGCTTCCAAGGTGACGCTCTTCCCGTTCGTCACCGAGGACGCCGAGGCCGCCCTCGCGCGCCGCCTCCGGCCGCGTACCCGCGACTTCCTGGCCGCCGGCGACAACTGGGACGTGGAGACCGTGCCCTTCGACGGCGAGGAGGCGGTCTATACCGAGCGCCCGCTGCACCTCACCTTCCGCGACGGCCGCTTCGACGCCTACTACGCCCGCTTCGGCCGCCGCGTGGTGCTCCGCATCGTCAACGAGCGTGGGGAGGACCTTTTCGACCGGCTGGAGTACCTGGCCACCCACGCCACCGAGCTCCCCGAATATCAGCAGACCTGGTACCGGTTCGTCACCGAGGGGTGCGCGCCGGAAGGCGCCTCGGTGCTCTGGCAGGCGGGCTTCGCCCGCTTCACCACCCTGCTCGAGACGAACCATCGCTACGAGGCCGCGCTCGTGCCCGTCGAAGACACAGCGGGGGCGCCGTTCGATCCCGAGACGGTGGACTGGAACGACCACACGCCGCTCCACACCTTCCGTTTCCGCACCTCGCGCTGGCCGAACCTGACGGCACACGTCGCCGCGCACGAGGTCCTGGATGAAGTGGCGTCGACCGCCGGCGTCTCCGACCTCGCGGCCCTGTATACCGCACTCGGCTCGCCCGGCCCGGAGCGCCGTTTCGACGACCAAGCGCTGGACGAGGCCCTGGCCGCTCTCGGCCTGCCGCCGCGCCCGCCCGCCGCCGTCCCAGAGGTGGTGCGGGTGTGGCGTGCCACCGAAGACGGCCACGAGATCTTCGCGGTCCTGGTCGACGGCCCCGAGCCGCTGGTACGCGACGCCGCCTCGCACTTCTTCCTGCGCGACGAGGCGAGCGGCCCCCAGCCCATCTTCATGCTCGGCTCGCGCTCGGGGTCGCGCCTGCTCCTGTTCTTCCACTCGGGCGTGGGCTTCGACGCCACCACGGCCTCGGCGCTCCAGCTCGAGGTCATCCACCCCTTCGTAGGTCTGAACGGCCAGCCGGCCACCGAGCAGGCGACGCTCGCCATCCCGGTTCCGGCGCGCCCGCCGTTCTTCGATGAGGAGGCACCATGATCATCGACCCCAACCTCCTCCAGCTCGTAGGCCTCGGCATCCAGGGCGATCCGTACCTGCTCGACGGCCGTCACCTGCGCTGGTTCTTCGGCCGCATGCTGGGCTTCCCGCGCTCGGGCTTCCGGCTGCGCCGGCGCCGCAACGCCCGCGATTTCGAGGGGCTCGTCGACTTCATCCGTCGCCAGTCCCTCACCCAGGCCGCCCTCACCCAGCCGCTCACGCTGGGGGTGCGCGTCAGCAAGCACAAAGGGCTGGTCTTCCAGCCCGCCTTCCCGAACGACGGCCCGGCCCTGCGCGTCGACGAGCAGCCGGTCTGGCTCGACTTCGAGAACGGCTACCCGCCCGTGCCCGAGGCCGCCGATCCGGCCGCCTACGTCATGCTCGTCTTCGCGCGCCGCTCGTCGTCCGGGGTGGTCGAGGCCACCGGCTGGTACGACACGCGCGGCGCCGCCGTGCCCCGCTACCGCTCGATTCAGAGCGCGGCCGCCGGTTCTGGTGGAGGCAAGCCCGGCACGAGCCCGTGGGTCTACGACTCCATCGTGCTGCACGGCGGCCTGCTCGACCGCGTGGAGATCACCGGCCGGGACGCGGTGCTCGTGGAGGTCCGCTGGCTCCCCACGGCCCACTATGCCAACGCCCCCGACTGGGAGGAGATCGGCCTCTTCTATCTCCCCTTCACCGGCGAGCCCGCGATCTACCCCGACTGGTCGCCGAACGACGGCGCGTCGATCGCCAAGCAGCGCCTCGACGAGGCGCCGCCGCAGGCCCGCGCGCCGTGGGACGAGCCCAACCATCCGCCGCCGCCGCTCGACCCCGCGACCGCGGCCGAGATCTGGGCCGACCTCATGGCGCGCCACCTGGACGGCGCCGCCTTCGACACCACCCACGAGGCGATGAAGCTGTTCCTCGAAGGCGAGCTCGTCCAGATCGTGCCGCAGGCGCTGGTCGAATTCGAGGTCCAGCTCGAGCCCGAGTCGCCGGTCGAGGGGGAGGAGCCGGCCCAGTTCAAAGTGCGCCCGTTCGACACCCTCTATGCCGGCGCCGTCGACCCCGCCAGGGCCCGGCTCCTCGGTCTGCTGACCAGCGACTTCACAGATCCCGGCGACGCCTGGGACTACACCATCGACGCCGACTACCCCGAGCTCTGGATCCGCTGGATGACCGATCCCGAGGGCGCCGCCGCCGAGGCCGCCGCCCTGCGCAAGAAGTTCGGCAGCAAGCCCTTCCCGTGGCAGGACGTCGAGCTCGTCCCTCGCCAACGGGTCCTTTCCATGGCCACCTGCATCGAGCAGGGCAAGGTGCCGCTCCCCGCGCCGCCGCCCGATCTGAAGGTCGACCTCGTGCCGCGTCCTCTCGGAGAGCCGGTCCAGGCCGACGCCGCGCTGAGCTGGCTGGCCACGGACCGCAACCTCTTCGAGGCGCCCGACGAGGTGCGGATCGCCTTCGCCGTGCGCCGGGTAGTGGAGGGGGAGGACGTGGCGATGCACCCGCTCGATCCCGACCTCCTCGAGCAGGGGCGGCGCGCGCCGGTGCCGCATCTCCCCACCGCCGAGTCCGTGGAGCGCTACGCGGGCCGCTGCCGCATCATGGACACGACGCTCGAGCGCTACACCCTGCACGAATGGCGGGTGAGCGGCATGGACCTGTTCGGTCGGTTCAGCCCCTTCGCCACCGTGCAGGAGAAGGTGGTGGACCTCATCGCCCCGCCGGCCCCGCCGGCGGTCCGCGCCGTCTTGGAAGGCGACGGCCCGAGTTGGAAGCTGGTGGCCGAGTGGGAGTGGCCCGCCGAGGCGGCCAACCTGGCGCCCGACTTCTCGCGTTTCGAGGTCCATCTGCGCCAGGGAGCGGTGTCGCCCGCCGACGCCAAGCTCCCCGGCACCTGGGGCCGCTTCGAGAACGTGGTCAACGCGACCACGCTCCCGCTCTCGGTCTCGCTGGCGGGATCGGTCAACCCGCCGGGCGCCGGGTTGACCGCCAGCGCCACGGTCACTCTCGACGGGACCACCCGGCGCTTCCGTCTCGAGGCCTCGCCGGTGACGCGGGCCTTCGACGCCAAG
>DASPJI010000095.1:0-16353 GCA_035628695.1 Thermoanaerobaculia bacterium
CTACCTCTTCATCGCGCGGGAGCCGCGGGGGCTCGCGGCTCTGGCCGCCGCACGCGAGGTCCAGCGCGCCGCGGGCTTCGACGAGGCCGCTTGCGTCGATGCCGACGAGGTCCGCCGGCTTAACCCCGCGGTTTCCGTGGACGGGGTCCTCGGGGGCTCGTTCTGTCCGGCCGACGGCTTCCTGCGTCCGTTGGAAGTACTGCGCGGCTATTGCGAGGGCGCCCGGCGCCTGGGGGTGCGCTTCCGGTTCGGAGAGGCGTGCACGGGCTTCCGGTTGGAAAACGACAGGATCGCCGCGGTACGGACGCCCGGCGGCGAGATCGCGACGCGGTGCGCTGTGAACGCAGCGGGCGCCTGGGCCTCACACCTCGGGCGCCTCGTGGGTGTGGACGTGCCGGTCGTGCCGCTCCGCCGGCAGGTGGCGCTCACCGAGCCGGGGCACGGGCTCCCGGACACCATGCCGATGACCATCTTCGCCGATGACGGTTTCCATCTGCGGGTCCGCGACGATCGTGTGCTGCTGCTCTGGCCGGATCACCCGAACGGCCCCGATCCGTTCGACACCAGCGTCGACGCGCGATGGCTGGCGGAGGTGGTCCGGCGGACGCGCGAGCGGGTTCCCGGGCTCTCCCGGGTAGCCATCGACGAGGGGGGCTGCTGGGCCGGGCTCTACGAGATGTCCCCGGACGGGCACGCGCTCCTCGGCGCCGCGCCCGGGAGGGAGGGGCTGTTCCTCGCCAACGGCTCGTCGGGTCACGGCGTCATGCATTCCCCCGCCCTCGGCCACCTGCTCGCCGAGATCATCCTGGACGGCGCGGCGAGCACGATCGACACCGCGCCGCTGCGCCCCGGCCGCTTCGCCGAGGGAAGGCCGAACCGGGCGCCCGAGCTGCTGTGAAGAGCCAGGAGATCATCCTCATCCGTCACGGCCGGTCGGCGCACGTCGAGACCGGCTGGATCGACCTCCAGGGATTCCACCGCTGGCGCGAGGCCTACGAGGCGGCGGGGATCCTGCCGACCGAGGTGCCGCCGGACGCGGTGCGGCAGATGGCCCGCCGCGCGGGCGTCATCGCCGCCAGCGTCGCGCCGCGGGCGATCGAATCCGCGCGCCTGCTGGCGGAGGGGAGGGAGGTGATCACCTCGCCGCTGCTCGTCGAGCGCGTGCCCGTCCCCCCTTCACTGCGCCTCCGTCTGCCGCTGGCCGGGTGGGCGCTGGCGTACGGGATCCAGTGGCTCTTCCGGGCCTTGACCTCGCGGCCTCACGCTCCGGAAGCCGAGGTCGAGAGAGCGCGCGAGGCCGCGGACTGGCTGGCCGAGCTGGCGCGCCAGCACGGAGCGGTGGCCGTCGTCACCCACGCGTCGTTCCGGACGCTCCTGGCGAGCACCTTGATGGCCCGCGGCTGGAAGAGCGCCGGGGCGCGCCGGCGGTCCCACAACTGGAGCGCCTGGGCGTTGCGGCTCTAACACCCCTCCCGCAGCCGGAACAGGTCCGAGATCACCCCGTAGGCTGTGGTGGAGAGGTCCGGATTCTCTTCGGCGACGACGAGCGTGCCGAGGATGTCCGTGGTGAGGCGGAGGATGGAGCCGGTCCCCGCCACCAGGGCGAAGCAGTCGGTGAGGGGGAGCTCCCGCAGCCGCACGCGGCCGGTCACCCGTCCCCTCTCGCGGAAGGCCTCGCAGATCACCTTGAGGCGATGGCCGCGCTCCAGGGCCTCCCGCACGCGGCCGGGGGAGAGCGACGAGAGGCTCTCCCGCTCGATGGCCTCGGGGGGCAGGTCGGCGTCCAGCAGGACGTTGGCCAGGGCCGAGAGCTTCACCGCCGCGTCCCAGCCGTCGATGTCGTCCGCCGGGTCGGTCTCCGTCACCCCGATGCGCTGCGCCGCGGCGACCGCCTCCTCCAGGTAGAGGCCGCGCTCCATCTCGCTGAGGACGAAGTTGGTGGTGGAGTTGAGGATTCCCTCGATCCGCAGCAGGCTGTTCCCCATGAGGCAGCGCTGCGCCAGGTTGAACGCCGGCACGCCGTCCATCACCGTGCTCTCGAACAGGAAGGCGCAGCCTTTCTGCCGGGCGAGGTCCCGCAACGGGCGCCAGGCCCAGGCCAGGGGGCCCTTGTTACAGCTGATGACGTGGCGGCCCCGCTCCAGCGCGGCGCGCACGTGGGAGATCGCCGCCGCTCCCTGGCCGGCGACGTCCAGCGGCGTCATCTCGATGGCCACGTCATAGTCCAGCTCGCTCAGGGCCTCGTGGCTGGTCATCCGCGAGGCGTCGGGATAACCCTCGCCGAAGCGGCCGGGACCGGTCATCCGGTTGATCTCGCCGAGGGCCCGCCAGAGGTCCAGGCCGGCGGGGTTGACCGCCGCCCCCCGTGATCCCGTGATGATGCCGACGACCGACACGTCCAGGCCGGCGAGGCCGGGATAGGAGCCGCGGTCCGCGAGGATCTCCGCGAGACGCCGGCCGACGTCACCAAAGCCGAGGAAGAGGAGCTTCATGGAGGATAAGTCTATCCCGCCCGGAGGCCTGGGCTATGATTCCGGTCTTCGAGTTCGTGAGGGAGGAGCCGCTCCATGTCGGGAGACGAAGTCTTCGTCCTGGTCATCGCCATCGTGCTCGGGTCGCTCCTCTGGAGCCACTGGCTCTGGGTGGCCGCGTCCGTGGCGCCGCGGCTGTCGAAGCCCCGCGACCGCCGGCCGCTCGTCTTCTACCCGATGGCCGGCGCCGTCCTCCTGTTCGGGGTGCTCAAGGGCTTCGCCTCCTTCGACGTCCGCGACTCGTGGGTCTACCTGTTCTTCTACATGGCGATGGGCGCGGCCTGGGTGGCGGTGGGGCTCCGGTTCCTCGGGCTGTTCGGCCTGAGCGGGCGGGACGACGTGGTCGAGCGCGGCAACCGGGCCGCGGGGCAGGCGATCGGCGGCGGCATCCTGGGGATCACCCTCTGCTTCGCCGGCGCCAACATCGGCGACGGCCCGGGCTGGTGGGTGGTGGTGTTCTCCGCCGGCCTCTCGACCGTGACTTTCTTCGTCCTCTGGGTGATCCTGGAGAAGCTCACCCACCTGGCCGACACGGTGACCATCGACCGTGACCCGTCGGCGGGGGTGAGGCTGGCCGGTTTCTTCACCGGCACGGGACTGATCCTGGGGCGGGCGGTGGCCGGCGACTGGGTATCCGCCGGGGCGACGGTGCGCGACTTCGCGGTCACCGCCTGGCCGGCCCTGGTCCTGCTGGCGCTGGCCGCCTTCCTCGAGCGGCGGCTCCGCCCCTCCCGTGAGCAACCCTTCGCCCCCGCGGCCTCGGGCCTGCCGCCGGCCGCGGTCTACGTCGGCCTCGCCGTCCTCTGGCTGGTACGGCTCCGGTGGTGGAGCTGACCTCCCCCTTCCGGCCGGTGCGACCGGTCGAGCCGGACGCCTTCGCCGCGCTCCGGCGCCGCGCCATCTTCGAGTGCTGCAAGTGGGACCCGCAGGTGGAGGACGTGGCCACGCTGGCGCCGTTCCCCCTGGTGATGCGGCGCGAGGCCTGGAACGAGATCGCCGCCCTCTCCGTCGCCCTGGCCGCCGAGACCGCCGGCGCCGAGGAGGAGCTGGCACGGCGGCCGGAGCTCCACGGGAGCCTCGGTCTGCCCCGGGCGGTCCGCCGGGCCCTGGCCGGCAACGACTCTCCGTGCCGGGGCGCCGCCCGGGTGGTGCGGTTCGATTTCCACTGGACGACCGGCGGCTGGCGGATCTCCGAGGCCAACACCGACGTTCCCGGCGGCTTCAACGAGGCCTCGGGCTTCACCCGCCTCATGGCCTCGGAGTACGCAGGAACCGAGGTGACGGCCCGCGCCGCGGGCGACCCGGCCGGGGCGCTGGCGGATGCCGTGGCCGCCGCGGCGCCGGCCGGATCGGCCATCGCGCTGGTGCACGCCACGGCCTACACCGACGACCGGCAGGTCATGACCTTCCTCGGCCGCGAGCTCGCCGCCCGCGGCCGGGAGACGGTGCTCGCGGCTCCCGACCACCTGCGATGGAGCGACGGCCTGGCCCGGGTGGAGAGCGCCTGGTTCCGTGGCGAGGTGGGCGCCATGATCCGCTTCTTCCCCGGCGAGTGGCTGCCGAACCTGCCGCGGTCCTGTGGTTGGAAACATTTTTTCCGTGGCGGCCGGACCCCGGTGAGCAATCCCGCGGCGGCCCTGCTCACCCAGAGCAAGCGCTTCCCCCTGGTGTGGGACCGCCTGGAACGGGACCTCCCCACCTGGCGGCGGCTGCTGCCGGAGACGCGGGACCCGCGGGACGTCCCCCGCCGGGAGCGGCGAGCCGGCGAGGGGTGGGTGCTCAAGCCGGCCCTCGGCAGGGTGGGGGACGGCATCGGCCTGGCGGGCGTGACGCCGGGGGGTGCGCTCACGAAGATCCGCCGCGAAGCCTGGTGGTTCCCCTCCTGGTGGGCGGCGCAGCGGCGCTTCGAGGCCGTGCCGCACCGGTTCGGAGAGCAGGACGTCTACCCCTGCGTCGGGGTCTACACCGTCGACGGCCGGGTGGCCGGGGCCTATGGCCGTGTCGCCCGCCTCCCTCTCGTCGATCATCTCGCCCAGGACGCCGCCGTGCTCGTCGAAGAGTCCCAGGCCGAATCGCCGCGGCAGGGCGCCGCGAAGGAGATCCATGAACGCGCAGCAGCTCTATGACATCTGGGCCCCGGCGGGCTCCGTGTGGTCCCAATGGGCGAAGCCGGCCCTGTTCGCGGGCTTCGGCTCGCCGGCTCCGTCCGCTGCCCCCGTGCCTCCCGACCTGCCGCCGGCGGGAGCGGGGAGCGGAGGGGAGAGCCCGGTGCTCGCGGCCACCAACGACCAGCGGACGGCGTACGTCGTCGACCTCCCCGGCCCCCGGTCGGTGGAGGTTGGGGCCGACCTCGCCCGCGCGGGCTACCGGCCGGTGCCGCTGTTCAACACCGCCTTCCACCCGGCGGCCGTGGTCTCCGTCGGCGCGATCCTGGAGCGGCTCGCGGCGCGGGCGGGGGAGCTCGAGGCCCGGGGCCTGCCCCCCGAGGCGCCGCCGGCCTTCCTTCTGGACTCGCGGCGGCTGAACCCGGGCCTGGTGCAGACTCCCGGCCAGTTCGACAACCGCTGGGCCACCTTTCCCCAGGACTTCCCCTCGGCGAGCTTCCTCCTGTCGCGGGGCATCCAGAGGGTGGTCCTGGTCCACGACGGCGGGGAGCCGGACAGCCTCGACGACCTCGCGCATGTGCTCCTCCGTTGGCAGCGGGCCGGGATCGAGATCCTGCGCCAGGACACGTCGGCCGGCGCGTCCCCGCAGCCGTTCGAGGTCCGAAAGCCGCTCGCCTTCCGGAGCCTCCTCTACCGGGCTCTCACGGCGGCCGGCCTGCGCCGCAACAGCGCCGGCGGCTTCGGCGCGATCATCCCGCTCGCCACCAGCAGCGGCTAGCTTCCGAGCCGCCCCCCGCTTCACCGGACCGTCCTGACTGGACCCTGACTGGACGGCCATGGGTCATCCCGGATATTTTTCCCGCAACCAGGCGCCGGCTCTTGCTGCTCCGGAGGGACAGAGACCTCCGAAGCAGCGCCTTCGGGAGCCGGCGGGATACCCAGTTGTCCGGGAGGGAGGAGCCGACCATGGCCAGCCTGTATCAGCGCGTCGCGGCCCACGCCATCCGTCTCCGTCTCCGCTCCAGGGGCCGCAACCGGGCGCGCCGGACCAACCTCCTCATCCAGGAGGAGGTGCTCGCGGCGGGCAGCTCCATCGCGACACCGCTGGAGACGATCCACATCCCGCGCGACACGGTGCTCGTCTTCGCCGACGACGACCCGGAGGCCAACTGGGCCCACCCCTGCCGCTATCTTCTGTACGACGCCGCGGACGGCGAGCTGTATCAGCAGGTGCCGGCGAGCTTCCCCCCCTATCTCCATCAGCCGGTGCCCAACCTGCAGCTCCTGCGCAGCGAGTTCCCGCGCGGCGTCCGCTGGCGTCCCAGCCGCCTGCCCTGGCAGCCGCCCGTCCTGCTGGTGCCCGGCAACCGCTACGCCATCCTCTTCTGTGGCGTGGCCAACTACCGGCATGTCAACGACCTGGAATTCCTCTACCGGACCCTGCGGCAGACCTACGGCTATCCCACGAAGCACATCCGCGTCCTCGAGGGCGACGGCACCCTGGGGTACACGCCCACCCCCGGCCTCGACCCGCCGCCGGGGGACCCGTGGCCGGGGGACGTCTCGGCCTATCAGATGAAGGTGGACGGACCGGGGACGCGGGCGGCGCTGGCGTCGGCCCTGAACGCCCTTCGGCGGCGGCTGAAACCCAACGACTCGCTGCTGCTCCATACCGTCGGCCACGGCTACACCTCGGGCGACGAGTCGTTCCTGGTGACCCACGCGGGTCCGCCCTGCGCGGCCGGCGACTTGGCGGAGCGGCTCGCGCAGCTCCCGCCGTTCGCCTGTCTGACGGTGATGATGAGCCAGAGCGGCGCGGGGGGCTTCTGCGCTCCGCTCCTGGCCGCCAGCCCGGCGCGCCGGACCACGTTCGCCGCCGCCTGCGGCCCCCTGGGCAGCTCCTACGGCTACCGCGACTTCGGCTACTTCGCCCGCGACTGGACCGCCGCCATGCGCGGGGCGGACCCGTACGGAGCGCCTCTGCCCATCGACGCCGACACCAACGGCGACGGCCGGGTGGTGGCGAAGGAGGCCTTCGTCTTCGCCAACCGTGTGCGCTACGAGGAGGACAGCCCGCGCTACGAGGAGACGCCCGGGTCGCGGGGCGGTTGCAGCCTGAAGCCGGGATGGCGACCCGCCTGGTGGGACGACCTGTGGAAGGAGCTGCTCCTGCCCTGGTGGAAGCGGCTGCCTCCGGAGGTCTTCTATGGGCGGCTCTATGACGAGCTGATCCCGGCCGCCGGCAACCTCCGGGAGATCCGCGACGCCGGCCTCGAGGGCTGGGTCACGGTCCACGGCCGCCGGCTGCGCCAGATCGTCACCGAGGTCATGTCGCGGCCGGTCGAGTAGGGGTTACAGCACCGGCGACAGCCAGCGGGCCATGCGGTCGCCGATCTGGCGGGTGAGGGGACGCTGGCGCCAGTCCTCGAGCAGGATCTCCTCGGACTCCTCCATGTCCCGGCGGAAGGCGTCCTCCATCACCGCGGCGGTCCCGGGGTCCAGGATCACCAGGTCGCACTCCGAGTTGAAGAGGAACGAGCGGAAATCGAGGTTGGTGGACCCCACCACCGAGACGTGGCCGTCCGCCACCAGGCTCTTGGCGTGGAGCACCGCCGACTGGTATTCGAAGATGCGGACGCCGCGCTCCAGGAGATCGGTGAAGTAGCCGTGCCCGGCGCGGCGGACCACCTGGACGTCGGTCTTGCCGGGCAGGAGGAGGCGGACGTCCACCCCGCGCTGAACGGCGTCGCCGAGGAGGCGGACCGCCCGGTGGCCCGGAGCGAAGTAGGCGTTGGTGATCCACAGGTTGCGGCGCGCCGCCCCGGCGATGGCCGCCAGGGCCGAAGCCGACTCCGCCTGGCCGCGGTTGGGACGGGAGTCGAGGACCAGGATCCTCGCCCCCGGCGCCTCGGCCTCCTCGGCGGACAGCGGATCGATGTCGAACGGAGCGCCGTCGGCCTCGATCCACCCTTCCGAGAAGACCACCGCCATCTCCCAGGCCGTGGGGCCGGCCACCCGGACGTGGGTGTCCCGCCACGTGGCGGCCGGCCGGCGCGCGAAGGAGCCGTACTCCTCGCCGATGTTCATGCCGCCGGTGAAGGCGACCTCGCGGTCCACGACCAGGATCTTGCGGTGGTCCCGGAACGGCTGGTACCAGAGTTTCTTGAACAGGGGATTGAAGAGGCGCACCTCCATCCCCTGGCGCTCCATCTCCTGCCAGAACGCGGTCTTCGTCTCGAACGAGCCGAGGGCGTCGGCGAGCACCCGGACGGTGACGCCGCGCTTCACGGCCGCCACCATCCCTTCGAGGAACCGGCGGCCGGTCGCGTCATCCTTGAAGATGTAGGACTCGAGCAGGATCTCCCTCTGGGCGGCGAGCCCCGCCTCGCCCATGGAGCGGAAGGCGTCGGCGCCGCGGAAGAAGACCTCGACCTGGTTGCCACCCAGCACCGGCGCGCCGTCGATGCGCTCGAGCAGCAGCTCGAACCCGGGGTCGAGCAGGCCCTGCGGCAGCTTGGCGGCGAGGCGGCCGACCCGGCGCGCGCGGAGCTCACGGGGGAGCCGCCGTCCGACGTGGGGGCGCAGGATCGGCCGGAAGTGCCGGAAGCGTCGGCGGCGGAGTCTCATGGACGGGCGGAGTATGGCAGAGCCGGGCTGGGATAGCATGCGGGCAGGAGGATCCCGTGAGAGCCATCGCCACCCGACCGTCCCTGATCCTGCTGGTCCTCTTTCTAACCGCCCAGGCGCTGTCTGCCCAGGTGGCCCAACTCTCGGACGCCGACCTCACCACCCGCGCCGAGCGCTTCGTCGATCTCCTCGCCCAGGGGGGCTTCGAGGAGGCGGCGAAGGGGTTCGACAACACCATGAAGGCCGCGGCGCCGCCGGCGAAGCTGGCCGAGATCTGGAAGGCGCTCCAGGCGCAGCTCGGTCCCTTCCAGAAGCGGACCGCCACGCGCGTCGAGCCACTGGGAGGCTACCGGTCCGCCTTCGTCACCAGCCGCTTCGAGAAGGACGCCGTCAACCTCCAGGTGGTCTTCGACGGCGAGGGGCGGATCGCCGGCTTCTTCGTCAAGCCGGCCCCCGCTGCGGCCGGCGCGGCTCCGGCTCCGGGAACCACGCCGGCGCTTCCCGCCTACATCAAGAAGGACTCCTTCCAGGAGAAGGAGGTGGAGGTCGGGGCGGGCGAGTGGGCGGTGCCCGGAACGCTTTCCATACCCACCGGAAAAGGGCCGTTCCCCGCGGTCGTGCTGGTCCACGGCTCCGGGCCCAACGACCGGGACGAGACGCTCGGTCCCAACAAGCCGTTCCGGGACCTCGCCTGGGGGCTGGCCTCCAAGGGGATCGCCGTCCTGCGCTACGAGAAGCGCACCCGCTTCCATGGCGACAAGCTGGCCTCGCTGCCCAAACCCACGGTGAAGGAGGAGACGGTGGATGACGCGGTGGCCGCCGCGCAGCTCCTCCGGCGTACCGAGGGGATCGATCCGCGGCGGGTCTTCGTCCTGGGGCACAGCCTGGGTGGCATGCTGATCCCGCGGATCGGCGCCCGGGACGGGGAGATCGCCGGCCTCGTCATCCTGGCGGGTCTCACCCGGCCGATGGAGGAGACCATCGTGCAGCAGCTCTCTTACATCGCCTCTCTCGACGGCACGGTCACGGACGAGGAGAAGAAGCGGCTCGATGAGTTCCAGGAACAGGCTGCCAAGGTCAAGGGTCTCACCCCGGAGTCTACCGAGAGCCTGATGGGCATCCCCGCCTCGTACTGGCTGGACCTGCGGGGCTACAACCCTCCCGCGGCCGCGGCCAGGCTGCGCCAGCCCCTGCTGATCCTCCAGGGCGAGCGCGACTACCAGGTGACCATGGACGACTTCCAGGCCTGGAAGAAGGGGCTGGCGGAGAAGAAGAACGTGACGTTCAAGTCCTATCCGAACCTCAATCACCTCTTCATGGAGGGAGAGGGCAAGGCCACGCCTTCGGAGTACGAAAGGCCGGGCCACGTCGCCGCGGTGGTGATCGACGACATCGCGGAGTGGGTCGGGAAAGCGGGCACCACCGCGAAGTAGGCGCGGCGTTGGAGAGTGAGGCCGTATACTCGCTTCCATGAGGAGATCGGGCCGCCTTCTCGGATCTCTCCTTCTCACCGCGCTTGTCGCGTCGGTGGTCGCGCCGGTCCCTGTCCGCGCCGCGGACCTCTCCTTCTCGCGCACCGTCATCGCTCCGGACAGCCCGGAGTGCCCGTGCGGCAAGGCGCTGGGGGATGTCAACGGCGACGGCCGGCCGGACGTGATCGTCGCCGGCAACGCCGGGCCGCTGGTCTGGTACGCCAATCCCGATTGGGCCGGGTCAGTGATCGCCGCCGGCGGGTTCACCGCCCAGGGCGGCCTCGCGGCCGGCGACCTGGACCGGGATGGCGACCTCGACGTCACCGTGGGCACCGTCTGGTTCGAGAACCCCGGGGGGAATCCGGCGGCCGCGCCTTGGGAGGCTCACCGCATGGTCCCCGGCGGCGGCGCGCGGGAGGTCGTGATCGGCGACCTCGATCGCGACGGCCGGCCCGAAGTCGTCCTGCGGGGAGAGACTGCTTCGGTGGTCACGCTCCTCAGGCACAACGACCCGTCGTTCTGGACCCGGCGCGACCTCGCCGCCGGTGCCGGATCTCGCGGCCTCGCGCTGTCCGACATCAACAAGGATGGCTTCCCCGACCTGGTCGCCGGCGGGCGCTGGCTGAGGAATCCAGGGGGGAACGTGCTCTCCCGGCCCTGGTCCCGCCGCAACTTCGCGTCCTGGAGCCCGGAGGCGTCCGTCGCCGTGGGGGATCTGAACCGGGATAACCGGCCGGACGCCGTGATGACGTTCGCCGGGAGGGCGGGAAGGATCTCCTGGTTCGAGAGCCCGCCCAATCCGGCGAAGCCGCGCTGGCCGGAGCGGGTCATCGACCGCCGCGTCGACACGGCGCCAGGGGTGAGCCTCGTGGACATCGACCGCGACGGCGATCCCGATGTGGTGACGTCGGAGTCCAGGGGGCAGGGGCGCCTCCTGATCTATCGCAACGAAGGGCAGGGCGCGCGCTGGACGCGTCAGGTTGCCGGCACGCCCGCCCTGCACGACATCCGTGCCGCCGATGTCGACGGGGACGGAGACGCCGACATCCTCGGCACCATGCCGTTCGGGAGCGGGCCGGTGGAGCTGTGGGAAAACGAGACCGAGGTGCAACCCGTGGTGAACCGGATCCTCGTCTTCTCCAAGACCGCCGGCTTCCGTCACTCCAGCATCGAGCCGGGGATCGCGGCCATCCGCAGCCTGGGCGCCGCGAACGGCTTCGAGGTGGACGCCACCGAGGACGCCGGCCAGTTCACCCTCGCGAACCTGAACCGCTATAAAGCCATTGTCTTCCTGTCCACCACCGGCGACGTGCTCAACGAGGCGCAGCAGAACGCTTTCATGAGCTACATCCGCGGCGGCGGCGGCTACGTGGGCGTCCACGCGGCGGCCGACACCGAGTACGGCTGGTCCTGGTACGGAGATCTGATGGGGGCCTACTTCGCGCGGCATCCGGCGCCGGCCCCGGCCCGCATCCGGGTCGAGCACCGGAACCACCCCTCGACAAGCGCGTTGCCGGACCCCTGGAACCGCACCGACGAGTGGTACGACTTCCAGAGGAACCCGCGCGGCCGGGTCACCGTGCTGCTGACCCTGGACGAGTCGAGCTATTCCGGCGGCCAGATGGGGAACGATCACCCCATCGCCTGGTATCACGAATTCGACGGCGGCCGCGCCTGGTACACCGGGGGCGGCCACACCGACGAGTCCTTCTCCGAGCCGCAGTTCCTGCAGCACCTGCTGGGCGGGATCCGCTACGCGGCGGGGCTGTGAGATCTCGTTCAGGGAGCTCCCCTGGCCCTCCTGCCCAGCCGCTGTCGGCCCCCTACTCCGGCGAGGCCGCTCCCTGCGGTTCCGGCAGGTAGAGGCCGGCGCCGGGACCCATCGGCAGGTCGAACAGCATCCAGACGGCCAGGAGGAGCGCCCAGGCCAGCAGGAAGACCACGGTGTAGGGGAGCATCGTCGAGATGACCGTACCGATGCCCGCCTTGGGATCGTACCGTGCCACGAAAGCGACGATCAGGGCGAAGTAGGTCATCATCGGCGAGACGAAGTTGGTGGTGCTGTCACCGACGCGGTAGGCCGCCTGGGTGAGCTCCGGCGTGAAGCCGAGCAGCATGAACATGGGGACGAAGACGGGCGCCATGATGGCCCACTTGGCGGAGGCGCTCCCCATGAACAGGTTGATGAACGCGGTGAACAGAATGAACACCAGCATCAGCGGGATCGGGCCGAGCCCCGACGCCTTCAACAGCGCGGCGCCCTCCACGGCCAGGATCAGCCCGAGGTTGGTCCAGTTGAAGAAGGCCACGAACTGCGCGGCAAAGAAGACCAGGACGAGATAGAGCCCCAGCGTCTCCATCGCCTTGCCCATGCCCTTCATCACGTCCGCGTCGCTCTTGAACGTCCGGGCGCCGAAACCATAGGCCAGGCCCGCGATGGCGAAGATGAAAAAGATCAGGCTTACGATGCCGGTCATGAACGGCGACCGCAACAGGCTCCCGGTCTCCGGGTCGCGCAGGAAGCCCCCGGCCGGTATGGTGCCCAGCAGGAGGATGACGGCCACCGCCGCGAGCGCGGCCAAGGTGAACCAGAGCCCGCGCTTCTCCTCGGGTGTCAGGCGGTTCAGCGCTTCCGGCTTCTCGCCGCCCCGGTACTCGCCCAGGCGCGGCGCCACGATCTTCTCCGTCACCCAGGTGCCGGCCGCGGTGACTACGAACGTCGAGACGAACATGAAGTAGAAGTTGGCCGTGGCGTTCACCTCATAGGCGGGGTCCACGATATGCGCCGCTTCCTCGGAGAGGCCGGACAGGAGCGGATCGATGGTGCCCAGCAGCAGGTTGGCGCTGTAGCCGCCGGAGACGCCGGCGAAGGCGGCGGCGAGCCCCGCCAGGGGATGCCGGCCCGCGGCGAGGAAGATGATGGCCGACAGCGGCACCAGCAGCACGTAGCCGACCTCGCTGGCGGTGTTCGACAGCACGCCGGCAAACACGATCACCACGGTCAGCAGGCGCCGGGGCGCCGACATCACCAGCAGGCGGAGCGCCGTGCCGATGACGCCGCTGGCCTCCGCGATGCCGATTCCCAGCATGGCCACCAGCACTGTGCCCAGCGGCGCGAAGCCGGTGAAGTTGCTCACCATGGAGGTGAGGATCCGGTGGAGCCCGGCGATGCTCAACAAGTTGACCGGCCGGATCTCCTCCCCCGTGCCAGGGTGGATGACCATCAGGTCCAGACGGGAGAACAGGCCTGACAGGAGGACAACTGCCAGGGCCATCAGAGCGAAGAGAGTGCCGGGATGCGGAAGCGCATTGCCCACCCGCTCGATCAGGGCCAGACTGCGTTGCAGCAACGGCTGCCGGGGTGCCGCTTGACTCGGCATGTGATCTTTCTCCCTTCCCGCCCGGGGGCGATTGAGGCGGCGTAGTCTACCAAAGCCGGCCGCCGGCAAGGGTCACCCGCCGCAGGCGCGGGCGAGCAGCATCACGATCACCACCAGCCCGAGCAGCGTGCCGCCGAGCAGCCAGGGGCGCCGCGCCGGCGGCACCAGATCGCGCGCGATGTCGCCGGCGACGCGGGCGGCGAATTCGGCCTGGGTGGGGACAGGCGCCGGTGGGGGCGCCGCCGCCGCCGGAGCCCCCACGTCCGCCGGCACGGCGGCGGCCTTCAAGGCCTGGAGCTCGCGGGCGAGACCCTCCAGCCCCTGTTTCGTGACCGAGCGTGCCGAGCTGTCGAGCACGCGCTGGCCGACGCCCGCGACCCGGCCGCCCACCTGAGTATCGAGGTCGTAGCGCAGCACCGTGCCGCCGCTCCCATCCGCGGCATCGGCGAGACGCAGATCCCCCTCACCGTTCATGAAGCCGGCGGGGCCGCTCCCTTCGAGCCGCATGTGATAGCTCTCGAGCGGCACCAGGTCCGACAGCCGCAGCGTCCCCTGGAACTGGCCGCGGACCGGGCCGACCTGGATGTTCAGCACGCCCCGCAGCTCGTCTTCATTCACCTTTTCCAACCGCTCGCAGCCTGGAAGGGTCCGCGCCAGCACGGCGGGGTCCAGCAGCGCCTGCCAGACCAGCTCGCGCGGCGCGTCGAAGGTGTGCTCCCCCTGGATCTTCATGATGCCCTCCTGATCTGCGCGTGCCGCGCCTCCTCGCTCAGCTCCCACAGCCGGTTCGGCGAGAGCGGGATCTCCAGGATCTCGAAGCCGGGGATGGCCAGCGCGTCCTCGACCGCCTGGGCGAAGAGCGCGCCCACCGGGATGGCTCCGGCTTCGCCGGCCCCCTTGGTGCCCAGCTCGTTGAGCGGCGAGACGGTCTCCTCGTGGCCGACCTCCACCCGCGGCACGTCGAGCGCGGTGGGAAGAAGGAAATCCATGAACGAAGCGTTCAGGAGCTGGCCGTTGTCGTCGTAGTGGAGCTGCTCGAAGTACGCGTTGCCGATCCCCTGCGCCACGCCGCCGTGGACCTGGCCGTCCACGATCAGCGGGTTGAGCACCCGGCCGCAGTCGTGGACGACGACATACTTCTTGATCTCGACCTGCATCGTCTCCGGATCGACCTCCAGGATGCAGGCATGGCAGCCGCTGGCCGTGGCGCCGCGGAAGGGGCCGAAGTAGCGCGTCGCCTCGAGACCCGGCTCGGTGCCCGGCTTGACCGCGCCGCGCATCGGGTTCGCCAGCTTCGCAAGCTCGCCGAGCGACACATGTCGGCCGTGATCGTCCTTCACACGCGCCTTGCCTTCCGCCAGCTCGATCCGGTCCTCGGCGACGCCGAGATGCTGGGCCGCGAGACCGATCGTTTTTTCGCGCACGGCCTTCGCCGCCTCGTTGGTGGCGTTGCCGGCGACCACTGCGCCGCGGCTGGCGAAGGTGCCGGTCCCCCAATGAAATTGATCACTGTCGCCGGTGACCACGTCCACCTGATCCGTGTCCACCCCGAGCTGCTGCGCCGCGATCTGCGCGAGGACCGTGAAGTGCCCCTGGCCCTGCGTGCCGACGCCGGTGACGACGGTGACCTTGCCGCTCGTCTGCACCTGCACCCGCGCCCCTTCGAACGGCCCGATGCCTGTCCCCTCGACGTAGGAGACGACGCCGATCCCCACCGCCTTGCCCTCGGCCCGCAGGCGCGGCTGCTCCTCGGCCAGGAACCGCTCATAGCCGATCCGCTCGAGCGTCTGGGCGAGCACCGGCGCGTAGTTGCCGCTGTCATAGTAGAGCGGCGCGAAATCCTGATAGATGATCACGTGGTCGTGCGGGAACTCGTCGGGGCGCAGGAAGTTGCGGCGCCGGAGCTCCATCCCGTCGATGCCGAGCTCGCGGGCGGCGATGTCCATCAGGCGCTCGATGACGAAGACTCCGTGCTGGCGGCCGGCGCCGCGGTACGGGGTGACGATCGTCTTGCTGGTGAACACCGCCCGGAACTCGCTGGCATAGGCCGGCACCCGGTAGGGCCCCATGAGCGTGCACTGGCTGTTCAACGGCACGGTAAGGCCGTAGGGATCGTAGGCACCGGTGTCGTGCAGGAACGAGTCCTTGACCCCGAGGATGCGGCCGTCGCGAGTGAGGGCGATCTCGGCGTCGTGGATCTGGCCCCGCTCCTGGGTGGTCCCCACGAAGTTCTCGGCCCGGTCCTCGATCCATTTCACCGGCCGTTCGAGCCGCAGGGCGAGCCAGGGGATCAGCACCTCTTCGGGATAGAACATCATGATCTTGGGACCGAAGCCGCCGCCGATGAACGGCGCCACCAGCCGCACTTGATGCTCGGACAGGCCGAGCATCGCCGCGAGGCCGTTGCGCACCGGGATCGGCGCCTGCGTGGTGTCCCAGATGCTCAGGCGCTGGGCCCGCGCGTCCCACTGCGCCACGACGCCGCGGTTCTCGATCGCCGCCGACGCGCCGCGGTCGTAGGAGAAGCGCCGGCGGACCACCAGGTCGGCCTGCGCGCGCGCCGCTTCGTAGTCCCCCTTCTTCTGGACTACGTGCGCGGCGACGTTCGATCCCACGTCCTCGTGCAGCAGCGCCGCGTTGGGGGACAGCGCCTTCTCGAGATCGACGACCGCCGGCAGCGGCTCGTAGTCGACAAAGATCCGCTCGACGGCGTCCTCGGCGATATAGCGGCTCTCGGCCACCACCAGGACGACGGGCTCGCCGAGGTGGCGGACCTTGTCCTTCGCCAGGGGGACCTGCGTCCGCTGGTGAAAAACCATCCCTTCAACGGGCGGCGGCGGCACGAGGAGGGGCCCCGGCTGCCAGTAGTCGCCGAGGTCCGCCGCCGTGTAGACCGCGACCACCCCCTCCATCTCGCGCGCCGCCGAGACGTCGATGCCACGGATGCGCGCGTGGGCGTGCGGGCTGCGCAGGAACGCCACATGCGCCATGCCGGGGAGGTTCAAGTCATCGACGAACAGCGCCCGGCCCGTGAGCAACCGCGGGTCCTCGTTGCGCTTGAGGCGCTGACCGATCACTTTTCCCCCGCCTTGTCCTCGACGAACGCCACGATGCGCGAGAACGCCGCCTCGCCCCCCTTGAAGCGGAACGGGAAGCAGCCGATCCAGACCTTCTGGTCGAGCACCTCGTCGATCTGGCCGCCGATGTTCTCGGCGTGGAAGACACCGTGCGGGAAGAG
>DASPJI010000096.1:0-3940 GCA_035628695.1 Thermoanaerobaculia bacterium
GTGGGGGAGGAAAAGGGCCGTGGCGGTCAGCAGGCAGGCCAGCGAGAACAGAACGGCCTTGGTCCGGAACGCTTGCATCATGGCAACCTCCTTGGCCCAGTGCTGGGCCGTTTACTGAAAAGGTGCCTGGGAGCGCCGGGCCGCGCCGGTGGCATATAGGCTGCCGGCCCGCGCTCTGAGATCCGCGTTAGCTGGTACCCAAGGATCGCCGCCGTGTGAAGAAAGATCCTCCTGTCCCCCGGCCTAGGCCCCCCCCGCGCAGCAGTCCACGGTAGTGACGGTGCAGCTAACAACCTCACCGCTGACGTCTAGCCGGCAGACGTGACCTCTCACACAGTCGTCCCGGCAGAACCCGCCGGTCGAGTAGGTGCAGTACTCCAAATGTCTCAAGCACTGGCGGACGGAGGCTTCGGAGGAGTGGGGGAGGAAAAGGGCCGTGGCGGTCAGCAGGCAGGCCAGCGAGAACAGAACGGCCTTGGTCCGGAACGCTTGCATCATGGCAACCTCCTGGCCCAGATGTGGGCCTTTATCGAGGGGAGGCCCGTCCGGGCCTCCCCTCGTGGGTGTGTTTCTAGAAGCAGTTACAGCAGCCGTTGATGCAGCGCCCGGTGTAACCCTGAAGGGCACAGTGGGAGTAGCAGTTGGTGCTGCCGCAGGAGAAGGGGCAGCCATGCGTGGGGACCTCACCCAGGAACAGCGCGCCGCCAAGGGCTCCGGCCGGCGGCTCCACCTTCGCGGTGGCCTCACCCAGCCAGGACAGATCGGCCGGCTTCACGGGTTCGGGCTGCTCCACCGTGGCGGCCTCCATCACTGCTGTTGCCACCACCGGGGCGCCCCCCTCCTCGGCCCGCGCCACCTGCGGCGCCAGGGCGATCAGGGCCAGGATGCATACGACGGCTGCGACGAAACGGCTCCAGCGACGATCTTCCACACACACCTCCTCGAAAGCCCGAAGTTGGGCTGTCCCTAGAGAAAGGTGCATGAGTGGGCCGGGGCCGCGCCGCGGCTCCCGGGCTCGAGCTGCTCCAGTCGGCCCTGGGCGATCTCACCCGCAACCCTGCCGGCGAGCCGCTGAGCATCAACCGCCGCTTCGGGTCCGGACGCCCGGCGGCGGGGGGACCGTCAGCTCCCCGACCGCGTGCGGAGCGATAGAGAGCTGCCCGGCCTGGGCCGGCGCCAGGGAGAGCTGGCCGGCGTCGGTGGCGGCCAGCGACAGTTGGCCGGGTGTGGCCCCGGCGAGCCGGGACTGGATCTCGGCGACGGCCTGGCGCGCCGCCCGACGCAGCTCGCGCGGGGAGGAGGGGCTCTCGGCCAGATCGAGGAGAGGCGGCACGGCGCCCGCCGAGCCGGCGCGGCCCAGCGCCGCCGCCGCGGCCGCCTGGAGCGCCGGGTTGTCGCGCGCCAGCGCCTCCAGGAGCGGCGGCTCGGCGGCGGGATTGCGCGTCTCCCCCAGGGCGCGGGCCGCGGCGACGGCCAGCTCGAAGCTGTCGCGCGCCATCATCCCGGCCAGGGTTGCGACGTCGCGCAGCTCCCGGGCCGCTTCGAGACGGACCTGCGCGCTGTCGTCCTCACGGGCGATGCGCAGCGCCTCCTCCGTACTCGGATAGCCGGGGTAGTCCTGCAGCAGGAGGAGCAGGCTGTGAAGCCGCACCCCGGGGTGGGGGTCCCGGCGGACGTTCTCTTCCAAGCTCCGCGGCACGTCCGTGATCTCGGCCAGCCGGCGGCCGAGGTCGACGACGAGGGGGAGGACACGGGCGAGCTGATCCCACTTGACCTGGGCACGGAGGCGCCCGCCGGAGAGGGACAGCGCGGTCTCGGCGCCGGCCTCCAGCAGCATCCGGCGCGTCCGCGCGTCGAGCAGCGCGGCCAGGTACCGCGGCGTCCCCTGGACGAGAAAGGCGGAGTCGAAGACGTCGTGGCCGATCTCGACCTCCCGGGTCCCCGGCAGCTTGAGCGTCTCGCGGCGGATCACCACGTCCGCGAGGTCCGGCGGCGCTCCCTTCACCGTCGCCTCGAGCTGGATCCCCCCCGCCTCCTCGTGCGCCAGGATCTCCACCGGCCCCCCCTGGGCCTGGAGGCTCAGGAGCGTCGTCCACCGGTCGGTCTTCATCGGCACGAGGCCGCAACGCGTGACCACCTCGTGCCACTCCTTCTGGCGTTCGCGGCTGCCCGCCACCGCCCGGGCGACGAGCCCGGCCATGGCGGCCCCCGAGAGCCCCACGAGCCCCAGCACGAGCAAGTTGGCGAGCGCACCCAGCATTCCGTACCTCCCGGAACCCCGTCCTATGACCTCGGACCTGCCTCCATTATAGGGAGACGCGGGGAGCCGCGAAGAACCCGCCGGCAGATACCTTGACAGTCTACAATTCTTAGGAGTATTGTCGACCGTCGAGGTATGAACCTATGGGAAAACCGAACGATCTCGTCCAAGGAACCCTGGATCTCCTGATCCTGAAAACGATCTCTCTCGAACCGATGCACGGCTGGGGCATCGCCAAGCGCATCCAGCAGATCTCCCAGGACGTCCTGCGCGTGCAGCAGGGCTCCCTCTACCCGGCGCTGCACCGTCTGGAGCAGCAGGGATGGATCGACTCGCAGTGGGGGGAGGCCGAAAACGGCCGCAAGACCAAGGTCTACTCGCTCACGCGGGCCGGCCGGGAGCAGTTGGAGAAGGAGCTCGCCAACTGGGACCGGCTGTCCAATGCCATTCACCTCGTGACGCGGATGGCTTGAGGACCGGCGATGCGCTCGACAGACAAGATGCAGCTGCGCCTGAGGTCCCTCTTCCTGCGCCCCCGGGTGGAGGCCGAGCTCGACGCCGAGCTCGCCTTCCACATCGACCAGTTGACCGCCGAGCACGTCGCCGCCGGCATGAGCCCGCGGGAGGCCCGCCATGCCGCGATGCGCGAGTTCGGCGGCGTCACCCAGATCCAGGAGCGTGTCCGCGATACCTGGGGGATCCGGTGGCTCGAGCAGCTCCTCCAGGACCTGGGCTTCGCCCTGCGGACTTTCCGCCGGAGCCCCACCCTGACGCTGGTGGCGCTGCTCTCCCTGGCGCTGGGCATCGGCGCCAACACCGCCATCTTCAGTATGCTCAACGCCTTCCTCCTCCGCCCGCTGCCGGTCCACGATCCGGCCGGCCTGGTGGCGGTGGGCGACCCCACGCGGGTCCACGACCTGTCGGAGGGGACGGTCCGCACCGACCTCTTCTCCTATCCTCTCTATAGAGAGCTCCGCGAGCGGAACCGGGTGTTCACCGGCATGTTCGCCTCGGGCGACGCGGGCCGGCTGACCGTCGGCGACGCCTCGGCGGCCGGGGCGGAGACCGTGCGCGGCCGGCTGGTCAGCGGCAACTTCTTCGCGGTGCTGGCGGTGGACGCGCTGCTCGGCCGCACCTTCACGGAGGCGGACGACCGGGCCCCCGGCGCCGCGCCCTACGTCGTCCTCAGCCACCGCTACTGGGAGCGCCGCTTCGCCGCGGACCCGCGGGCGGTCGGCCAGACGCTCACCCTCAACGGGCACCCGTTCACCATCGTCGGCGTCACCCCGCCGGAGTTCTTCGGCGACGTGGTCGGCGGCTCCAACGACCTCTGGATCCCCCTGTCGATGCAGCCCCAGGTGCACCCCGGCCGGATGTACCTCGACCGCTGGGACATCGGCTGGCTGCTGCTGATGGGGCGTCTCCAGCCGGGCGCGTCGATCGAGCGCGCGCGGGCCGAGATGAACACCCTGGTGCCGCGCGTCCTCGCCGGGCTCTCCGCGGCCGAGGTCCCCGCCGAGCTTATCCCCTCCCCCGACCAGGTCCGCATCGACGTCACCCCGGGGAGCGGCGGCTTCTCGCGCGCCCGGCGGGAGATGACGCAGCCCCTGCTCATGATCCTGGCGATCGTCTTCCTGGTGCTGGTGGTGGCCTGCGCCAACATCGCCAACCTGCTGCTCG
>DASPJI010000097.1:0-4805 GCA_035628695.1 Thermoanaerobaculia bacterium
CGGGGGTCTGGATCGGCCGTGAGAGCGCCGCCCGCAACGCCGAGAAGCTGGCGGCCAACGCCGCCGCGCCGGCGGCGCAGGAGCCGCAGGAGGGGCGCTCCGTCCAGGAGTACGAGTTCTTCGAGCAGCCCCAGGCCGAGGGCCAGGCGCCGCAGGAGGAGCCCACGGCGCCGGCGCCGGCCGAGGGGCAGGACACCACCCTGCTCGAGGACATGGGCGGCGAGGACGAAGACTTCCCGGCCATGGAAGACGAGCAGGAGGCCGCGCCCGCGGCGGTGCCGTCGCCGTCCCCGACGCCGGTGCAGCGGCCGACTGCCGAGGAGCGCCGCCTGGCCCGGCAGCGGGAGCGGCAGGCGCAGCAAGCCGCCCAGCAGCCTGCCCCGGCCCGGCCCGAGGACACCGTCCGCCCGCGCCCGCTGCCCGAGGCCACGCCAGCGTCGCCTGCATCGCGGGCTGCCGCGCCGGCCGCCGCGTCTACGGGGGGCGGCCGGGTGGTCATCCAGGTCTTCTCCTCGCCCGAGCGGGACCAGGCCGAGCGCATCCAGAAGCGTCTGACGAGCGGCGGCCAGAAGGCGTTCCTCTCTCCCGTCGACGTGGGCGGCCGCACCATGTACCGGGTGCGCATCGGCCCGTTCGCCAACCGGGAAGCGGCCCAGCAGGTCGCCGAGCAGGTCCGCAAGGGTTACAAGCTCGACACCTGGGTCACGGAGTGAGCGGCCCCCTCCCGGGGCCGCCTCCCAGCTCCTCCTTATGAGAAGGTTCCTTCTCTGGGCGCTCGTCGCCGCGCTCGGCGGCTGGATGTGGGCGCTGTGTTTCGAGCGCGAGCCGCTGACGGTGGCGCCCTGGCTGGCGCTGGCGCCGCTGTTCCTGCTACTGCGCTCCCCCTGGCCGGGGCGCCTCGCCTTCCTCCACGGCCTCGTCGCCTGGATGGTGTCGCTGTCCTGGATCTCGCCGACGCTGCAGGACTTCGGCAACATCGCGCCGCCGCTCTCGGTGGTGCTGACCGGCCTCCTCAGCGCCTATCTCGCCGCCTTCCACACCGCCTTCGCCTGGCTCGGCGCCCCGCTGTGGAGACGCGGCGGCGCTCTGCGTTTCGTGGCGTTGCCCGCTCTGTGGGTGGCGCTGGAGTGGCTACGGACCCATCTCTTCGGCGGCTTCCCCTGGAACCTCGCCGCCTATGCCTGGGTCGACGTGCCGGGAGCGCTGCCGCTCTCCGCCTGGGTCGGCGCCTACGGCATCTCGTTCCTGGTGCTCCTCGCCAGCGCCGGGGTGGCGGCCTGCGTCGAGGCCTGGAGCCCGCGGGAGGAGGGGAGGCGCCGCCGGAGCTGGCAACCGCTCGCCGCCTGCCTGGGGATCCCGCTGCTGCTCCTGCCGCTCGCCGGCCGCTGGAGCGTGCGCCAGACCGACAACGATTTCCGCGAGATCGTCGGGCTGGGCGGGCCGATCCGCCTCCTCCAGCCGAACATCCCCAACCTGGTGAGCCTTGATCCGGTCAAGGTGTTCGAGAACTACGGCAAGGTGATCTCGCATTCGGTGGCCGCGTGCCAGCCGGGATCGCTGGTGATCTGGCCGGAGAGCGCGGCCTGGCCGTTCCAGTACGGACGCGACCCGCACTTCGAGCAGGACCTGCGGATGCTGGTGGAGCGGGGCTGCACGGTGCTCTTCAACTCCAGCCACCCGGCGGGCAACTCCTTCTACAACTCGGCGTTCCTGCTCTCGCCGGGGGACGCGCCGGTGGCGCGCTACGACAAGCGGCACCTGGTGCCGTTCGGCGAGTTCATCCCCTTCAAGGGCCTCTTCTCCTGGATGGACAAGCTGGCGCGCAACGCCGGCGACTTCCTGGCGGCGGAGAAGATGACGCTCCTCCCCTGGAACGGCGAGCGGCTGGGCATGGCGATCTGCTACGAGGTCGTCTATCCGGGCGAGGTGGCGGACCTGACGAAGGCCGGCGCCACGATCCTGGTGACCATCACCAACGACGCCTGGTACGGCGACACCGCGGCCCCCTGGCAGCACTTCCGGGCGGCCCGGTTCCGCGCCGCCGAGAACCGCCGGCCGCTGCTGCGCGCCGCGATCACCGGCGTCTCGGCCCTGGTCGCCTCGGACGGCTCGGTCCGCGCCTCGATCGACGTCTTCAAGGAGGGGGTCATCCGCGGCTGGGTCGTCGGCCGCACCGGCCTCACCCCCTACGCCCGCGCCACCTGGGCCGTGCCCGTGGCGTGCACGGCGGTCGCCCTCTTTGGGTTATATTTCGGCCGAAGGAGAAGAACCTCATGATCGCTTCCGATACGCAGCAGCGCATTCAGACCCTCGCCGAGCAGCTCTCCAACCTCCGGGGGTATCTTTGAGGGGACGGGCCTCGAAAAGGACCTGTCCGACATCGACCGGCAGATGCAGGAGCCGGGCTTCTGGGACAACCCGACGGCCAACGCCTCCCTCCTCCAGCAGCGCCGCGCCCTCGAGCGCCGCCTCGAGACCCTGAACCGCCTCCGCGCCGACGCCGACGAGCTCGCCACCTGGAAGGAGCTCCTGGCCGAAGGCGAGGCGGATGAGGACTTCAGCCGCTTCATCGAGCGCCTGGAAGCCGACGTCGAGAAGCTGGAGCTGGAGCTCAAGCTCTCCGGCCCGGACGACGACAAGAACGCCATCGTCAACATCCACCCCGGCGCCGGCGGCACCGAGTCCCAGGACTGGGCCGAAATGCTCCTGCGCATGTACCTGCGCTGGGCCGAGGAACACGACTTCGACGTCGAGCTCATGGAGCGCCAGGACGGGGAAGAGGCCGGCATCAAGAGCGCCACCTTCGCGGTGCGCGGCGCCAACGCCTACGGCTATCTCAAGAGCGAGGCCGGCGTCCACCGCCTGGTGCGGATCAGCCCATACGACTTCCAGGCGCGCCGCCACACCTCCTTCGCCTCGGTGGACGTCTACCCCGAGGTCGACGACGAGGTGGTCATCGAGATCGCCGACAAGGATCTGCGGATCGACACCTACCGCTCCTCGGGCGCCGGCGGCCAGCACGTCAACAAGACCGACTCGGCGGTGCGGATCACCCACCTGCCCACCAACATCGTGGTCGCCTGCCAGAACGAGCGCAGCCAGATCAAGAACCGGGCGATGGCGATGAAGGTCCTGCGCTCACGGCTCTACGACCTGGAGATGCAGAAGCGTCGGGCCGAGCAGGACGCGCGCGAGGGGCTGAAGATGGACAACTCCTGGGGCAGCCAGATCCGGAGCTACGTCCTCCACCCCTATCGCATGGTCAAGGACCACCGCACCGGCGCCGAGGTCGGCGACTCCTCGCGCGTCCTCGACGGCGGCATCGACCCGTTCATCGAGGCCTTCCTCAAGGGCCAGATGGCGAGCGGCACCGACAACCCGGACGCGTTCTAGTCCCTCACCCTGTCCCCCTCTCCCGCCTCCCGGGAGAGGGGGAGACCGATGCATAGCCGCGAAGAAGGCCGGGCCCGGGAGCTGGTGCTGCGCTATGGCTGGAACGCCATGGCCTACCAGATCCTCAACCCCGGGCTCCGCTACTGGTTCTCCGCGGACGGCGAAGCGGTGATCGCCTACGTGGTGGCCAACGGGTACCGGGTGGTGGCCGGCGCGCCGGTCTGTCCTCCCGAGCTCCTGGCCGACGCCGCGACGGCGTTCGGCGAGGAGGCACACGGGGTGGGGCAGAGGGTCTGCTATTTCGGTGCCCAGGACCGGCTCATCGACCTCCTGGCCGAGCGCGGCCCGGCTTCCAAGGTGCTCCTGGGAGCGCAGCCGTTCTGGGATCCACGGCACTGGCCCGCCGTCGTCGCCGGGAAGGCCTCGCTCCGGGCCCAACTGGCCAGGGCGCGGAACAAGGGGGTTACCGTCCGCTTCTGGCCTACGGACGGAACGGCCGATCATCCCGCCCTCCGCCGCTGCCTGGAAGAATGGTTGCAGACGCGGGGCCTCCCTCCCATGCACTTCCTGGTGGAGTGGGACATCCTGCCGCACCTCCTCGACCGCCGCCTGTTCGTGGCGGAGCGTGACCGGCAGCCCATCGGGTTCCTGATCGCCTCGCCGGTGCCGCTGCGGCACGGCTGGCTCATCGAGCAGATCATCCGCGGCCGCTCGGCGCCCAACGGCACCACGGAGCTGCTGGTGGACGCGGCCGTCCGCGCGCTCGCCGCCGAGGGGGCGGAGTACGTGACCCTCGGCCTGTCCCCCCTCTCGCCGGTGCTGGACCAGCATCCGCCGCCGCCCCGGAGCCTCCGCCTGCTGCTCGGCTGGGTCCGCCTCCACGGCCGGCGCTTCTACAACTTCGAGGGGCTGGACCGCTTCAAACGCAAGTTCCAACCCGACGGCTGGGAGCCGATCTACGCCGTCACCGACCAGCGGCGGATCACGGCGCGGACCCTGTACGCCATCGCCGGCGCCTTCGGCGGCACCTCGCCCATCCTCTTCATAGGGCGAGCCTCGCTCCGGGCGCTCTGGCAAGAGGCGCGCTGGGCCGCCGGGAAGGCCCGCCGGCGGCTGGCGCCGTCCTCCACGAGACCGTGAAACAGTCCACGGGCGCGGCGCCGCGCCTCCCATCCGGCGGCCGCGCCCGGGAACCGGGTCCATCGATTGTCAAAGAACGTCCGTAACCACTCTGCCCTGCTGTTCAACCAACGATCCCATGAGATCACGTGAGACCGGGTAGGTCAAATTCGGTCTTGTGTCCGGACCGATTCCTGGATAGAGTGACCCGGAGGGCGGGCGATGGACCGATGCCCATCTGCACGTGCTCTTTGAAAACTGAATCGGACGGGGGCGCCGCCGTGTCCAAGGCC
>DASPJI010000098.1:0-3034 GCA_035628695.1 Thermoanaerobaculia bacterium
CATCGGCGGCTACGGCCCCCACATCCTCGGGCACCGCCACCCGGCCATCGTGGCGGCGATCCAGGAGGCCCTGGGGCGCGGCACGGCGTTCGGCGCCCCCACCCTCGCCGAGGTGGAGCTGGCCGAGATCCTGACCGAAGCCCTGCCGGCATTGGAGATGGTCCGCCTGGTCAATTCGGGCACCGAGGCCACCATGTCGGCCCTGCGCCTGGCCCGGGCCGCCACCGGCCGCAACCGCTTCATCAAGTTCCAGGGGTGCTACCACGGCCACGGCGACTCTTTCCTGGTCGCCGCCGGCTCCGGCGCCGCCACCATCGGCGTCCCCTCCTCCCCCGGCGTGCCGGCGACGGTGACCGCCGACACCCTGCTCGCGCCGTACAACGACCTGGAGGCGGTGGAGGCCCTGTTCCAGTCCGGAGATGCTGGGGACGTGGCCGCCGTGTTCGTCGAGCCGGTGGCCGGGAACATGGGGCTGGTGCCGCCGGCCCCCGGCTTCCTCGCCGGGCTGCGCGAGCTGTGCGACCGCCACGGCGCGCTGCTGGTCTTCGACGAGGTGATGACCGGCTTCCGGGTCGCCTGGGGGGGAGCCCAGAACATCTTCGACATCCGGCCGGACCTCACCACCCTGGGCAAGGTGATCGGCGGCGGCCTGCCGCTCGCGGCCTATGGCGGCCGGCGCGACCTGATGCGCCGGATCGCCCCGGCCGGGCCGGTCTACCAGGCCGGGACGCTGTCGGGCAACCCGCTGGCGGTGGCCGCCGGGCGGGCGGCGCTCTCCATCCTGGGCCAGGACGTGGACTGCCCCTACGAGCAGCTCGAGGCCACCGGCGCCCGCCTCCAGGCCGGGCTCCAGGAGGCGGCCGCGCGGCACGGCATCCCCTGCCGGGTGGAGCGCCAGGGTTCCATGATCGGCCTCTTCTTCACCGATTCGCCAGTGCGCCGCCTGGAGGACGTCGACGCCTCCGACCGCGAGCGCTTCAAGCGCGTCTTCCATCGCCTGCTCGCCGACGGCGTCCACCTGCCGCCGTCCCCCTACGAGGCGCTGTTCCTCTCCACCGCCCACGGCGACGCCGAGATCGATCTCACCCTCGAGGCCTTCGACCGCGCGCTCTCCCAGGAGGCGGCGCGGTGAGGGGTACGCCATGAGCCGGCCCGACGTCCTCGTGCTGGGCGGCGGGATCATCGGCCTGGCCTGTGCCCGGGTCCTGGTCCGCGAAGGCCTCTCGGTCGAGGTGGTGGAGCGCCTGTCGGCCGGGGCCGAAGCCTCCACCGCCGCCGCCGGCATGCTGGCGCCGCTCTCCGAGACGCCGGTCCCCGGCCCGTTCCTCGACGCCTGCCGCGCCTCCCGCGACCTCTGGCCCTCCTGGGTGGCCGGGCTCCAGGAGGAGAGCGGCCTCGCCATCGACTACGACACCGGCGGCGCCTTCCATCTCGCACTGGGAGAAGAGGAGGAGACGGGCCTGGACCGGCTCGCCTTGGGCGCCGCCGAGATCGGCGAGCCGGCCGTGGAGGTGGAGCCCGCCGTCCTCGCTCACCGCATCCCCGGCGTCTCCCCCGAGGTCCGCCGCGCCCTCCACCTGCTCGGCGAGCACCGGGTGGACAACATCCAGGCCTGCGCGGCCCTGGCCGTCGCCTGCCGCCGGCTCGGAGTGATCCTGAGCTACGGTGTCCACATCGAGGAGGTGCGGCGCCAGGGGGACGGCGTCCGGGTGATGGGCCACGGCTACACCCGCGACGCCGGCTGCCTGGTCCTCGCGGCCGGCGCCTGGAGCGGCGGCGTTGGCGGCAGGGGGGGATTGCCCCCGCTGCCGGTGCGGCCGGTGCGCGGGCAGATGATGCTGCTGGCCGGCATCGACTGGCCCTGGAAGGGGACGGTCCGCGGCACCCCGTTCTACGCGGTGCGCCGGGGCGCCACCGGCCTGCTGGTGGGGGCGACCGTGGAGGAGGCCGGCTTCAGCGCTCATACGACGCCGGCCGGCATCGAGAGCCTGCTCGCCTTCGTCCGGCGCTATCTGCCGGGCCTCGCCGGCGCACGGCTCGAGACCCTGTGGGCCGGCCTGCGCCCGGGCACGCCCGACGGCCTGCCGATCCTCGGCCCGCTGCCGGAGTGGCCGGTGGTCGTGGCCACCGGCCACTACCGCAATGGCATCCTTCTCGCACCCTGGACCGCGGAGCAGGTCGCCCTGCTGATCAGCGCCGGCGCGATCGGAAGCGCCGGCGCCTCCAACGAAGACGATCCGTTCTCCCCGTCGCGGTTCCTCGCCGAGGCGACGGTGCGCCGCTGAGGCGCCCCTTGGATATAATCCGGCCACGTAGGGAGAACTCCGGCCTTAGGAGGGGCCTGGTCATGACTCACATCATTACGGAACCCTGCGTCGGCACGAAAGACACCGCGTGTGTCGACGTATGCCCCGTGGATTGCATCTACGGGAAGAACGAGGACTGGGAGATCCTCTACATCCACCCCGAGGAGTGCATCGACTGCGGCCTGTGCGTCGACGCCTGCCCGGTCGAAGCCATCTTCCCGCTGGAAGAGGTCCCCGACAAGTGGAAGAGCTGGATCGCCAAGAACTACGAGCACTTCGGGATGACCCCTCCCTGACGGGCGGGCCCTCCTGATCTTGCGGAAAGAGGCGCGGGCGACCGCGCCTTTTCTGCTTCAGGAGGGTGTACCTCCCCCCCTCTCCCCACCTTGCGGCCCCGCCTGTCAAATCTTTTCTCCCCCGGGAATGGAAAAACGGCCCCGATCCGTTCTATGATGTGAGTGCCGAGCACTCAATCTTTCCTGCGTGTTCGGAGGTGCTGCCGTGAGATGGTCTGAGCAGGACGCTCGGAGAACAGAGGGAGGAGAGGTTCCATTGGATTACAAGGACTACTACGAGACTCTCGGCGTCCAGAAGAACGCCTCGCAGGACGAGATCCAGAAGGCGTATCGGAAGCTGGCCCGCAAGTTCCACCCGGACGTCAGCAAGGAGCCCGGGGCCGAGCTCAAGTTCAAGGAGATCGGCGAGGCGTACGAGGTGCTGAAGGACCC
>DASPJI010000099.1:0-3300 GCA_035628695.1 Thermoanaerobaculia bacterium
GTGGCGACGACGTGGTAGACGGGGTCCGCGGTGGCCACTGTGGCTGTAGCGATGAGGCCGAGGACCCAGAGGGCCGCGGCGGCGAAGGTCGAGAGCTTGCCAGGCATGGTCTCCTCCAATCCGAAATCGAGCGAGCCATCCTAGCGCAGGTTGCGCGGCCTCCCGGCCACGGGCCAGAACGGGGAATGATCGAGCTGATCTGCACCCGCACGTGAGGTACCTGCCGCAAGGCGGTCGCCTTGCTCGACGAGAAGGGAATCCCCTACCACTACCGGGAGTACACCCGGGAGCCCCTGTCGGAGAAAGAGATCCGCGACGTGCTGCGCCGGCTGGGCCTGACCGCCCGGGCCGTCCTGCGCAAGAATGACATGGGGCTGACCGGCGACGAGCCCGAGGCCGAGCTCATCGCCGCCATGGCCCGTCAGCCCACGCTCCTCCAGCGCCCCATCGGCGTGCTGGGAGACCGGGCGGTGGTGGGCCGGCCGCCGGAGAGGCTGCTGGAGCTGACGGGTTAGAGGCGAAGGCTTCCAGGTGAGGGGAACCGGCCCGGCGCCGCGCTCCCCGTGGTGGCGCCCGTTGCTTGAGCGCTACGACACCTTCGCGCCGCCGACGAACCGGTAGGAGCGGTTGACTAGCTTGAAGAGCCGGTGGCCCAGGCCGGCCTCGCCGCGCTGATCGGTGGCGGGGTGCACCTCGCCCAGGAGCACCTCGCGGGCGCGCAGGCGGCCGAGCTCCATCGTCTGGAGGAGCACCGGCCAGCGGCGGTCGGTGAACCTCACCGGCAGGTAGTGGCGCGGACGGATCAGCACGAGGCGGTCGCGGAAGGCCTCCGGGATCTGGTGGTCGATGTCCGTGGGATTGCGATAGACGCCCAGGCTCTCGCTCTCCCCCTTCATGGTCACCACGACCACGGCGTCGCACCCCTCCTCGAAGGCCTTGAGGTAGGGGACGTTGTCGGAGAGGCCGCCGTCGGCGTAGCGCTCGCCGTCGATCCGCGGCGCGTGGGTGAAGAAGGGGGGCAGGTAGTTGGAGGCGAGGAGCGGCAGCAGCGGGTCCTCGAAATCCTGCGCCCTGAAGAAGACCGGAGCGCGGTCACGCAGACGCGTGACGCCCGCCCAGAGGGACGGCGCGTCCGGCCGTCGGAGCCGCTCCACCCCCACGTAGCGACCGAAGGTCCGGCGGTGCACCTCGTTGAAAACCCAGGGCGAGTGGTCCTGCCGGGCCAGGTTCCGGAGGTCCATGTGCGGCATCCGGATGAAGCAGCGCCAGTATCGGCGCAGCCGGTGGCTCACTCCGCCCACTACCGCCGCCGCGTTCCACACGCCGCCGGAGACGCCGATGCAGAGGGAGGGGCGGATGCCCAGCTCGTCCAGGACCTCGATCGCGCCAACCTGGAAGGAGCAGCGGGAGCAGCCGCCGGAAAGGACGAGCCCGACACTTTGGGCGGAGCGGAGGAAATCGAGCCGGGACTGCATACGACGCTGCCCGGACGCCCGGGCGGCGCTTATTGTAGCCGCTCCGCGAACGGCGTGCACGGCCTCTGTTAGAGTCCGGCGCGGAAAAGTGGAGGTTGGTCATGCGGCGCGTCTGTGTCTTCTGTGGTTCGAGCACCGGGGTCCGTCCGGTCCATGCCGAGGCCGCCCGGGTGATGGGGGCGGCCCTGGCCCGGCGCGGGCTGGGGCTCGTCTATGGCGGCGGCAACGTCGGGCTCATGGGGATCGTGGCCGACGCCGTGCTGGAGCGGGGCGGCGAGGTGATCGGCGTGATCCCGGAGGCGCTGATGGCCCGCGAGCTCGGCCACCAGGGGCTCACCGAGCTGCGGGTAGTGGGCTCGATGCACGAACGCAAGGCGCTGATGGCCGAGCTGGCCGACGCCTTCGTCGCTCTGCCCGGCGGCTTCGGCACCTTCGAGGAGCTGTGTGAGGTGATCACCTGGACGCAGCTCGGCCTCCACCCCAAAGCCTGCTCCGTCCTTGATGTCGACGGCTACTACGCCCCCCTGCTCGCCCTGTTCGATCACGCGGTGGCCGAAGGGTTCATCCGCCCCCAGCACCGGGCGCTGGTCATCGCGGAGAGCGACCCCGAGCGCCTGCTCGACCGGCTGGCGGCGTTCCAGCCGCCCGCGGTCGCGAAGTGGATCGATCGGGGCGAGACTTAGCCCGAGATGGCCTCCGCCCCCTCGGGCCAGCGGCCATCCAAGAAGGCTTCGACGGCGGAGAGCAGGCGATCCGGCGCCTCCACGAGCGGGAAGTGGCCGACGCCCGGCAGGACCAGCAGGCGCGCCTCGGGATGGCCCGCCACCCACTCCCGCGAGGCGGCCATGGGGATGAAGTCCTTCTCCCCCGCCACCACCAGCCGCGGCACCCGCAGCCCGCGCAGATCGCTCCGCACGTCCCAGGCTCCCATCGAGGCGAAGAGGGCTCCCCACCAGCGCTGCTGCGGCTCGCCCTGCTCGTTGGTCAGGTCGCAGTCGTCGAGGGGGACGCGCGACAGCATCGAGGGGTTCCCGAGATAGGCGGCTGTAACCACCTGCCTCTGGGCTCGGCACGCCTCGGCCGGCTTGCCCGCGAGCTCCCCCGACTCCCGGCGCTTCTGCAGCGCGCTCCAGGCCGCGCCGTCCACCCGCTCACGAATCGCCGTATCCATCTGCTCGCGGTAGGAGTCACGCCGCGGTGCGCCCGGCGTCATCTGCACCACGCGCGTGACCCGCTCCGGATGCCGCGCCGCGTAGACCGCCGTCATCAGCCCGTAATGGGACCAGCCGAGGAGGGCCATCTTCTCGAGCCCGAAGTGGCGCCGCACCGTCTCCAGATCCGCCAGATCGTTCTCGAAGGAGACCTGGGACGGGTCCACGGTGTCAGAGCGGAGCCGCCCGCGCGGCGAATAGAAGATCAGCGTCCGCCCCTCGGCGAGGCGCGAGAGGTCGTCCGCCTGGCGGAGCGTCACCCAGGGGATCACCAGCGTCTCGGGGCCGCTCCCCACCTTTCTATAGTGGAGATGAATCCCGTTGTCTGCCGGGACGTAGCCCTCCGCCGACGCCTTGTTCGTGAAACCGGCGCTCCCCTTGGGCAAGGAGTCCAGGAAACCCAGCAGTGCGCGGTCGTGCTCCTCCGGCTTCTCCATGTTGACCATGTGGCCGGCGCCCTGGATCACCACCTTCTTCGCACCGGGAACGCCCTTCTCCAGGAGGCCGATCACTTTCTGGATACCCGGGACGTCGAGGCTGCCCAGGATGAGGAGCGTCGGCACCCGGATCTCCGCCAGGCGCTCGGACGTCGGGGGCTTGAGGGTGCGCTCGAG
>DASPJI010000100.1:0-10411 GCA_035628695.1 Thermoanaerobaculia bacterium
GGCGATGTCATTGCCGCCGGTCACCGTCAGGCCCGAGATGGTGACGTCCAGCTCCGCCGAGCCGTTGTAGAGGTAGAAGACGCGCGAGGCGTTGTTGCCGCTGACGGAGATCACCGCCGCGCCCGGACCCTGGATGTCCACCGAGTCGGTGATCTCGAGCTGGCCGGTGGTCAGGGTGATGGTGCCGGTGAGCCCCGCCTGGAACGCCACGACGTCCGCGCCGGCCGCGGCGTTGGCGTCCTCGATGGCCTGGCGCAGGCTGCCGGCGCCGCTGTCGTTCAGATTGGTGACGCTGAACGTCGCCGCCTCGGCCGTCTGTCCGGCCGCCAGCGCCGCCAGCGTCAGCGCGGCGCCCGAGGCGGCCTTGCCCGCCGCCTTGCCACGCTTCCTCTCCGCCGCCCGCCGCTGCCGGCGTGGCGGCCGTGGACCCTGCTCTCTCTCGCTCATACGTTCCCCCCCAGGAACCGGAATGGATCAAAGACGCGCTTAGTATAAGGTCGCACCTTTGGATCTGGAACGCCCATGCGACTCGATACAGAGCTTCTTCAACTGCCCCTGCTCTTCGACGCGGACCGCCTCGCCGCGGAGGTGGCCGCGATCCCCGAGGAGCACTGGCGTCCCCATCCCCAGGGACATCCGGGCAACTCGGCCCTGCCGCTGGTCGCCGCCGGAGGCGACCCGGCGAACGACGCCACCAAGGGGCCGATGCGGCCGGCGCCCCACCTCGCCCGCTGCCCCTACCTGCGCCAGGTGCTGGCCGCCTTCGGCTCCCCCATCGGCCGCACCCGACTCATGCGCCTGGACGGCAACGCCGAGGCGACGCCGCACTCCGACACCAACTACTACTGGCAGCAGCGGGTGCGCATCCACGTGCCGGTGATCACCCGGCCGGAGGTCCTCTTCCTCTGCGGCGAGCGCTCGGTCCACATGGCGGCCGGCGAGGCCTGGATCTTCGACACCTGGAAGACCCACAACGTCCTCAACCCCAACCCCACGCGGCGCATCCACCTGGTGGCGGACACCGTGGGCTCCGCCGCCTTCTGGGACCTGGCCGCCCGCGCCGCCGCCGAGCCGCGCCTCGTCCCCTTCGACCCCGACCACGATCCGGAGCTGGACTTCGAGACGGTCAACCAGCCGGTGGTGATGTCCCCCTGGGAGCAGGAGGTTCTCCTCACCTCCTTCCTCCAGGACCTCCCCCCGTCTCCTCTGGCCACGGAGCTCGAATCCGAGCTCGCCCCGTTCCGCCAGGACTGGCGCTCCCTCTGGGCCACTCACGGCGAGTCGCCCACGGGCTGGCCCGCCTACCGCGCCCTCCTCGACCGTCTCCAGACCCGCCTGGCCCGCTACGAGGGTCGCCTGCGCCTGGCCAACGGCTCGGAGGCGGTGGAGATCCTCCGCCAGATGGTGATCCGGCCGGCGCTGAATCCGGATCTCAGCTCGAGGTCGCAGGGGGCAGTGGTGCCTCCCTCCCAGCATCGCGAGCTGATGTCAGCCCCCTTCGACCGCCCCATCTTCATCGTCGGCTCCCCCCGCTCGGGCACCAGCTTGCTGTTCGAGACCCTCGCCCAGTCGCCGGACCTCTGGACGATCGGCGGCGAGAGCCACGCGGTGATCGAGGGCATCGGCGCGCTCCACCCCGCCCACCGGGGCTGGGACTCCAACCGCCTGCCCGCCGAGGACGCCTCCCCGGAGACCGTCGCCCTCCTCACCCGGAGCTTCCTCACCCATCTGCGCGACCGGGACGGCAACGCTCCACCGTCAGGCGCCACAGCCCTCCGCCTCCTCGAGAAGACGCCCAAGAACTCGCTGCGCCTCCCCTTCCTGGCGGCGGCGTTCCCCGACGCCCGCTTCCTCTATCTCTATCGGGACCCCCGCGAGACCATCTCCAGCATGCTGGACGCCTGGCGGTCCGGCCGCTTCGTCACCTATCCGGACCTCCCGGGGTGGCCGGGTCCTCCCTGGTCCCTGCTCCTGGTGCCGGGGTGGCGGGAGCTGGCGGGCCGCGACCTGGCAGAGATCGTGGCCCGCCAGTGGCTCCTCGCCACCTCGCGGCTGCTGGACGACCTCGAAGCCCTGCCGCCCGGGCGCTGGTGCGTCGCCTCCTACGACCGCCTCGTGGCCGAGCCGCAGGCCGAGATCGAGCGCGTCTGCGAGTTCATCGGCGTCCGCTGGGACCGGCCGCTGGCGGCGCCGCTCCCCCTGTCGCGCCACACGCTCACCTCGCCGGAGCCGGAGAAGTGGCGCCACAACGGCGAGGAGCTCAAGCCGGTCATGCCGCTGATCACCGAGGTGGCGCAGCGGGCGCGGGACCTCTTCGCCAACCCGCCGGTCATCCGCCCCACCCGGCGCCCTCTGGCCGATGCCCCGAGGACCGTCGCGGACCCCAACGCCTTCCGGAGCGTCCACACCGGCGCCATGCCCCAGTTGCTGGAGCAGATCGGCTCGTCGCTCCTCGTCTCCACCTACCAGAGCGGGCGGCTGATCGCCGTCCGCTCCGACGGCGGCGCCCTCAACACCCATTTCCGCGCCTTCCCCAGCCCCATGGGGATCGCCGTCCGCCCCGGGCACCTCGTCTTCGGCACCCAGCGCCACGTCCTGGAGTACCGCGACCAGCCCGAGGTGGGCCGCAAGCTCAAGCCGCCGGGCAAGCACGACGCCTGCTTCCTCCCCCGCAAGAGCCACGTCACCGGGGACATCCGGGTCCACGAGCTGGCCTTCACCAGCGACGGACTGTGCATCGTCAACACCCGTTTCTCCTGCCTCGCGGCGCTGGACGGCGAGAACAGCTTCGTGCCGCGCTGGCGTCCCCCCTTCGTCTCGGCCCTCGCCCCGGAGGACCGCTGCCACCTGAACGGCCTGGCGATCGTCGACGGCCGGCCGCGCTTCGTCACGGCGCTGGGAGCGACCGACTCCCCCCAGGGGTGGCGCGAGGGCAAGGCGGCCGGCGGCGTGCTGATCGACGTCCCGAGCGGCGAGATCGTCGCCCGGGGACTCTCCATGCCGCACTCCCCGCGCTGGTCCGCGGGCCGGCTCTGGGTGCTGGAGTCCGGCAAGGGGGAGGTCGGCGTGGTGGACCTCGCGGCCGGGAGGGTCGAGACCGTGGCCCGGCTCGACGGCTTCACCCGCGGCCTGGCCTTCGCTGGCCCCTACGCCTTTGTAGGATTGTCACAGGTGCGGGAGAGCAACATTTTCGGCGGCCTCCCCCTGTCCGAGCGGGTACGGGAGAAGCTCTGCGGCGTCTGGGTGCTCGACGTCCGGAGCGGCCGGACGGTGGGATTCCTCCGCTTCGAGGGGCTCGTGCAGGAGATCTTCGACATCCAGATCCTCCCCGGCATCCGCTACCCGGAGATCGCCGAGCCGGACTCGGACCTGGTGGCCGGTTCCTTCACCCTCCCTCAGGAGGCGATGCCGGAGGTGGCTCTGTGAGGGATCTGAGGGTAGCCGCCCGAGGGACGGCTACCCTCGAGCTGGAGCATTACTGCGCGGGGCAGAGCGCTACGATGAGGAAGGCGTTACAGGTCGTACGCTCGCCGTCGAGCTCGCAGGGTACATGGCCGGGGACCCTCTGGCAGAAATCGCAGCCGCAGGCGCGAGCGGCGGATGCCGGCAGGGCGGCGGCGGCGACAATCAGAGTGAGGGCCAGGATCCGAACAAGGCTGAGAAGTTTCATAGGAGCTCCTTTCGTCAGGTCAGCCGTTCAAATCCCAGGATTCATGCAAATGCCTGGCCCGAGGAGCCGGCCAGAGTTGATGGCGAGTAGGTCTAGATTGCAGCCATCCTGCTCGCCATCATGTGTCCCACTCCCGGACCATTGCTGTGAGATCCCGTGCACCATGAATGAAAGCGATGATCTGGACCTCGCGGCCTACACCCGATACAGCATCCGGTAGCTCCAGACGAGAAGCTCCCGAATGTCCGGGTCACCCACCTCCGGCACTATACGCCCACGGTTCGCGAGGTGCCGAAGCGATCTCGCCGCATCGCGAGCCTCTCGGATCAGCGCGGCGGCGTAGCGAGGGGAGTCTTGGGCGATGTATTCGGCGGCGGCCTCGAGATTCGACCAGGCTGGCTCGGTCCACTTTACCTGCCAAGCCACCTTGCCATCCGCCGTTCGATCTCTTCCTGCTCCACCAACTCTCCCCGATCCGCGGCCTCGATGCCGCGGTCAACGGCTTGACGGACGTAAATCTCGTACTGGATGTCCTCATAGGACGCCTCGTCCGGGAGGAGGTCCAGCAGGCGGCGAACTTCTTCCTTTGGTCTACCCATCGTGTCCAATTCTACTCCCCCTTTCCGCAGGCGAGCCCCAATCCTGAGCCCCTTCTCCTTCATCCTGTACCGATGCCTCAGTTGTCCTTCCAAGAGAATATACCCTGAAGCGAGCAACCACTGGCACGTTCCAGGGCCTCTCTCGCTCCACCCGCCACCCAGGGGGGAGGCACCACCGCCCCCTCGCGTCAGGCCGTTTACCTGACATTATCCCTGCGGCCCCGAACACTATCCCCGGTGCCCGGGACACCATCCCTCCATCCGGGATTACTACCCCGCTCTCCGGATCACTATCCCCGCCTCGGGGACACGATCCCCGCGCGCGGGTTCATTCGGGGAGGCGAGAGGAACATTCCGGACGCTTCCCGGAACGCCGTACCCGCTTCTGCATCGTTCCCGATCGGGGGATGACGGTCCGCGACGCGCGGATTGTGCCCCTCCCCCGGAGGCTTGTGACCCCACGAGACTGCCCAAGCCCCGGGCACGACGCGCCGCCGGCCGCGCCCGAGACCTGGTCCATCGATTGTCAAAGAACTCCCTGGCTGAACCCCAGAGTTCAGCCCACAGGGCCGAATCGTCATTCATCCCGCCTGGGATGTCAACAAGCCATTGACACCTTGGTCTACTCCCATGCAGAATTGGCTGCACGGAGAACTCATCCCGCTACCCGGCAGAGTCCTCAAGGACGTTCCTTGACAACTGAATCGCAACAGGGGCGGCGCCTTGTCCAAGCCGCGCCCTGTGAGGTCCCGCTCGTGGGAGGCGGAGGGACTGGCCTCCGCCTCCCTGAGCCAGACAGTCCTCTCTCGAAGGGGCTCGCCTCAGTCCTCGAAGTCCTCTTCGTGGACCTCTTCCGAGTAGGGCATGACCGTGAAGCCCTCCAGAGCGGCGGCCCCCCTCAGACGGTCGTCGAGGCAGACGAAGGCGAAGCCCTGCGGGCGCTCACGGCACCAGACGAGGGCGGCGGCGAGCTGCAGGGCGTCCGCGGCGCGCAGCCGGTGGACGGCCAGCAGACGCTGGGCGCGGGCGCGCACCTCCTCGACGGGCTGGATCTCGTAGGCCCGGGCGTGGAGGTGGCTCAGAAGGGCTTGGGCCTTGCGCAGGTCGGAGGTCCGGAGATCCTCGCTACGGTGGACGCGAGCCAGGGCGCTGGCACATTCCACCGGTGTCCCCCACCAGAGTGCGATCTCCGTGTCCAGGCGGAGCAGATCCTCCAATCTTTGGCTGGTGGGCTCCCGGACGAGGAGGGGCAGGAGAGCCGAGCTGTCCCAGAACCTCAACGGCCTTCCCGACGCTCTTTGAGGAGCGCCCCTCGCACCAGGGCGGACGAGTCCTGGGGCCGCGGGAGCTGCCAGAATTCTTCGTCGAGCGGCCGCTCCGGAACACGCAGGACCCCAGACCGTACCAATTCGTCGGTGGCGGTCTGGGCGGAGAGGGGAACGATCTTGGCGATGGGCCTGCCGTGCTCGGTCACCAGGACCTCCTCACCGGCCTTGACCCGGGCCAGCGTCTCGGAAAGAGAGGCTTTCAGCTCAGCGATGCCGGCGCTACGCATGATGGAGACTACCCTATCCCCGCAGACATGACCAGTCAAGTCATACTTGCCTGAAATCTCCCGGCCCACGGCTTTGTTTTTTGGAGGCAGGCGGCTCCCCCGGGAGGAGGGGCCGCCTCTTCTATAAGGAAGCCAAGGCAGTGAATACGCCTTCTCTTGTCCGCCGGCTGCCGGCCATCGCCGTCCTGCTGACCCTGCTCGGGGCCTTCCCCGCCGCCGCGGCGCGCCCGGCCTCGGTCCTCGACGACGCCGCCTTCCGGGCGGACGTCAAGGTCGGCCTCGACCACCTCTACGGCATGGATTACGCCGCCGCCACCGAGGTCTTCTCGCGGATCGAGGCGCGCCACCCCGGCCATCCCGTAGGGCCGTTCCTGCGCGCCATGGTCCCCTGGTGGACGCTGCTCCTCGATCCGGAAGACACCCGCCATGATGCCGAGTTCCTCGGTGCCATGGACGAGGTGCTCCGCCGCTCCGAAGCGCGTATCCGTCGCAATCCGAACGACATGGACGCCCTCTTCTTCCGGACCGGGGCCCATGCCTTCCGGGCGCGGATCTATGCCTTCCGCAAGCAGTGGATGAAGGCGGGCAACGACGGCCGCCGGGCGCTGTCCAACCTGCGCAAGCTGCAGAAGAAGGACCCGGAGAACGTCGACCTCCTGTTCGGGGTCGGGCTCTTCGACTACCTGGTGGACGTCGTCCCCAGGCAGCACAAGTACCTCCGGCCGGTCGCGGTGCTCTTCCCGAAGGGCAACCGGGCCCGCGGGCTCGCCGAGCTAGAACGGGCCGGCAAGGAGGGGCGCTTCGTCCAGACCGAGGCCCACTACGCCCTCTATCAGGTCTACATGACCTTCGAGAAGGACTACCGGAAGGCTATGTACGAGGTGGCCTGGCTACGCGCCCGGCACCCGGAGAACAGCCTGTTCAAGGTGGCCGAGGGGCGGGTCTACGTCCGCCAGGGGCGCTGGGCCGAGGCGAGCCTGATCTTCCAGGACGTGGCCGAGCGGCAGGTGGCGGGGGAGCGCGGCTACAGCGGCGCGCTGGCCCAGGAGGCGCTCTACTGGCTGGCGCGCAGCGAGATGTCGGCGGGCCGCTACGCCGGCGCCCTGCAGTACCTCGACCGTCTCGACTACCTGGCGAAGGAGCGCAAGTACGACCTCTACTTCCAGGCCGCCGGCCGGCTGCGCCGGGGCATGGCCTACGACGCCCTGGGCCAGCGGACCGACGCGACCCGCTGCTACCGTGACGTCCTCGCGATGGAGATCAAGGGCGACGTCCGCGACCGCGCCGAGGAGTTCCTCGAGAAGCCGTACGCGGGCTGAGCGCGGCCGATATCGAGCCTGGCGCGGCCTGCGACAGGCCGCGCCAAGCCGACCGGCGGCGCCGCGGTGCCCACCTCAGGCCCCGCGGCGCCCACCTTCGGCATCGCCCGGCCCGTCACGGGCCGCACCGGGCCGGCCCTCGGCAGGGCCAAGCCCGTCACGCGCCTCAAGGAGCCCACGATCGGCAGCGCCGAGCCCGTCACGCGCCTCGCCCGGCCGGAGAGGCGCAACGCGGAGCCTTCAGCCGATCCGCTCGTCCAACAGGTCGAGGACCCGGGAGTCCCGCTCGAACTTCCTGGCGAAGTAGTACTCGCCCCCGGTGAGGACGGGCAGGTCGCGCTCGGTGAGGGTGCGGGGCCGGCCATCCCTGCTGCCCGTGAAGTCCATGTAGCGCAGGTCGTCGTTGCACAGACGGAAGCGGCCGCTGTTGACGAGCAGCGTCTGGACGACGGCTTCGTCCGGCACGAGGGTGCGCTGGAACCAGCGGACCAGCTCGCCCTGGCTCCGGCCGCTCTCGGCGACGTGCTCGGCGCAGGCCCGGCTCAGGATCGTCCAGGCCTTGCCGGTGTAGACGGTGAGCTCCGGACCGAACGGCGGCCGCCGGCGCAGGCCGATCCGCGGCCCGTAGGTCATCTGCACGTGGATCCATGACTGCACGCCGTTGAGAGCCTTGAGCAGCCGCAGGGCCGGCGCCGTCCACGCCGGCGCCTCGGTGTACTGGTAGAAGTAGCGGCGGATGCCCTGGTGGCGGCGACCCCAGGGGTTCTCCGCGTCCCGCACGTCCCAGAAGCGCAGATAGCCGTCGTAGCCGCCGGTGGCGAGCCGCTCCTCCAGGCGCCGCAGCGGCTGGGTGGGATAGTCCTGCCCCGACAGGTAGACGATCCAGTCGTAGGCGACCCCGCGCGCCGCCAGCCATTCCAACGCGTCGAAGTACGGCTGGATCAGCGAGTAGTCCCCCCGCCGCGCCGGCTCCCGCGCCGTGAAGACGTCGGCGTCGACGGCCCGCCGCACCTCCTCCACCGCGGCATAGCCGGCGAGCTCGTCGTGACAGACGAGGATGAAGGCGTCCGGCCGTGTGCGCCGGAGCGTCCGCACCAGCCGTGCCACCTGGGAGGGCGCGAGATGGTTCTGAATGAAGTAACAGAGGCGCATGGGAGAGCGGGCTCAGCGAGGATTGTAACGTGCAAGCCCGAAAGGCAGCGGCCGGCGGGGCCGTGTGCGGCCCCGCCGGTGGGTAGCTACTGAATCTGATCGTTGCAGATGACCTGCATGCCACCCTGCCAGCAGGTCGGCGGAGGCTCGAAGTACGAGACGGACACGGAATGAGTGTCCGAGCCGGTCCGGCTCCCGCTGTCGGTGACGGTGACCGAAAGCGTATAACCGGGATCGTCGTACGAGCAGACGGAGCGCGAGTAGGAGCTACCCGTTCCGACAGGGGTGCCATCGAGATACCACTGGTAGGTGTAGGGGGCGGTGCCGCCAGAAACAGCGGTGGTCCATGTTTTCGACCTGCAACCGTAGGACGAGAAGGACTCCCAGGTCGTGCCGCTGATGGTCACCGCGGGATTCTCGACGGGGCAGACCGAGTTCGAGGCGCTGAAGCTCAGGGTGATGCTGCTGTAAGTGGCATACGAAGTCGAGGTCGACAGGCAGTTGCTGTCGCCCTGGATGGTAGCGGTGGCACTGGCGCTAACGTTGGCCCCGGAACGCGGGCCGTCCGTCTGGGTGAAGGTGTCGGTCACTCCGTTCTTCGTAGCGCGAGCGTAGGCCTCGGCGTAGACGGTGGCTGAGTAGCCGCAGGTGTTGGTGAAGTTGGCCGAGGAATTTGACGTGACTCCGGCCGTAGAGGTCAAGGGTGCTGCGTTGGCATACGAGCTGTACGAGACGCTGCAACCGGTCTTTTCGATCGCGCTCTCTAGCGACTCGGACTTGGCCGACCGCAGCTCTTTCTGGAACTTGGCGATCTGCTTGCGGTAGCTCGCGATCGCCTGACGGGTCTCCGCCGACGGATAGGCCTGGTTCTCCTTCTGCAGGAAGGCCATCCGGGCCCGGAGCTGCTTGATCGTCCACTTGATTCCCTCGGGCCCTACCGCGAACGTCTCGACCTTGTTGTCCTCGAAGCTGCGCTGCAGGACGCCGGGGGCCACCGGCTTCCACCCCTCCTCCATCATCTTGAGGAGCGGATCCCTCTCAGGCTGCCCCTCTTGAGCCATGAGCACCGTCCCGGGGATCAGCAGTGCGAGGAAGGCCATCAGTGAGATCCAACCAAGCTTTTTCGTCATGAACACTCCTTAACGCTACACGTGGGCGTGTCGCCCAGCCACGGCGGCCGGACGTTCTGACAGAGACGAGGCCGGGCAAACCCTGAGGTTTCCCGGCTCCGCAGTGAAATCACCTACACCAACTTGCGAAGGAATCTATCTTCTGGACTGGCGCGAGTCAACAGTTGCCAATATAGACAGGATTCGATGGACAGGGCCCGCCCCGGGGGCCAGGGGCATCGACATCGTCCGCCGCCTGTCGCCGGAGAGGCCGGGCGTCTACTTCGCTCTTTACATTTGATTCGCAACTCGAATAGAGTCCCGCCCCGCAGGAGAAGTCATTGATGAAGTATCGAAGTGGCTGGCTCGTTGTCACCCCCCTCTGTGTCCTCTTGCTCGGGGCCTCCCCCCCCACCCCGCCGCCCTCGCAGCGCCTCGTCCACGAAGGGATCGCCATCGACCTTACGGTCGAGCCGCTCAGCGCCGAGCGTACCGGCGGCCTGCGTGAGGGCGAGCGTGCCCGGGTGCGGTTCCGCGTCTCCGATGCCCACACTGGCGCCCCCGTGGCCGGGCTCTACCCCGGCGCCTGGATGGACCGGCGGAAGGACGCCGACGGGTCCGCGACCAAGAACGAGACCGACAAGGAGACCTGCCGCAAGAAGGTGCAGGGCTTCGTCGGCGGCTCGTTCCTCAACCAGCCGGCCCTGGACCTCAACGTCTACTACGTGCTGGCGATGAACCAGGACGCCACCCTCTCGGTGGTCGACCCGCTGTTCGGCTTCGGCAGCTCGAAGCTGCGGGGCATGGTCTTCCTCCGGAGCCCCGGGGAGGACTGGGCCCTGGCGGCGGACGGCCGCAGCCTCTTCGTCTCCATGCCCGACTCGGACCGGGTGGCCGTGGCCGAGACCGAGGCCTGGAAGGTGACGGCCGAGCTCGAAACCGGCCCGCGGCCGCGGCGGGTGGTCCTCCAGCCCGACGGCCAGTACCTCTGGGTGGCCTACGAGGGG